>NZ_JAJNIU010000006.1:0-133793 GCF_022386355.1 Mammaliicoccus sp. L-M44
ATTACTCTTTATTCGAACGAAAGAACTTCAAAAGAAATGGTCCACTGGTTACATTCCAAACTGGTCTATGGTTATGAACCAGCTTCTTTTATATGATCAAATTAAAGATAGAGTTATTAAGTATCTTGAATAACTTACACACTTAATTTGACAAAGCCTAGAAATGACATTTTTGATTACTAAAAAATTACTCAAGTCGTGGCTTAAGACCTGAATAAAGCCAAGAAATCGCCTAAGTCTTAGCTTAACGTCTAAATAAAGCCAAGAGATAAGCGAAGTCGTAGCTTAACTTCCTAATAAAGCCAAGAGATAGCTTAAGCCTCAGCTCCCAATCGCCAACACCCAATTCCAACACCTAAATTAACCCCAACGTCCTACCCAAATCCATAAACCAAACCTCCCCAAATTCACTCATTCCACCTTGTCTTCATATCTTATTATTTAAGTCTTATGACCAAATTTTTAAATTTCGCTCTTTTTTATTGTATAATTTGTTGAGTATATTGTTATACCCGTGTTAGTATAAGTAAGGTAGGTCATGATAGCAGGTGCTAATTTTAGCTATAAGTACATAATAGAATGGATTTGGATGAAATGAAATTATCAAAAGCAGATCGCCAGAGGGAATTAACAAATCGTTTGAAAGCTGAACCTTTCATAACTGACGAAACTTTAAGTGAATATTTTAAAGTAAGCATCCAAACTATTAGACTAGATAGAATGGAGCTAGGTATTCCAGAATTAAGACGCCGCATCAAAGATGTAGCAACACAAAATCATGATGAAATTAAATCATTACCCATCGAAGATGTCATTGGGGAAATTATAGATATTGAATTAGATAAATCAGCAATATCTATTATAGATATTAAGGAAGAACATGTTTTTACACGTAACGGTATTGCTAGAGGACACTATTTATTTGCCCAAGCTAACTCATTATGTGTAGCATTGATTAATGATGAATTAGCATTAACAACTAAGAGTAATGTTCAATTCAAAAAATCAGTAAAACTAAATGAAAGAGTCATTGCTAAAGCTACTGTGATTCATAAATCGAAACATATAGCTAAAGTTGATGTCACAAGCACTGTTCATGGAGAAACTGTTTTCCAAGGACAATTTGAAATGTATTATTCGAGCGAGGGTGAAAATAATGGTTAAGATTGCGATAGATATGATGGGCGGAGATGACGCGCCAGGTATCGTAATAGAAGCGGTTAAACAAGCAGTTAATGATTTTCCAGATTTAGAAATTTTGTTATATGGTGACGAAAAACAATTTGATTACAAACATGATCGTATCACTTTTTATCATACTGATGAAAAGATAACAATGGATGACGAACCTGTTAGATCAATTAAGAAAAAGAAAAACGCTTCAATGGTTTTAATGGCGAATGCTGTTAAAGAAGGTAAAGCTGAAGCATGTGTATCAGCTGGTAATACAGGTGCACTTATGAGTAGTGGATTATTTATTGTCGGCAGAATAAAAGGTATTGAAAGACCTGCATTAGTTGCAACTTTCCCAACAGTGACAGGTAAAGGATTTGTATTTTTAGATATTGGTGCAAACTCAGATGCTAAACCTGAACATCTTGTGCAATATGCTAAAATGGGTGAAATTTATGCCAAACAAATTAGAAGTATTGAAAAACCTTCATTAGCACTTTTAAATATTGGTACTGAAGAAACAAAAGGTAATGCTTTAATGAAAAAGACTTATCAATTACTTAAAGAAGAACAATTTGATAACTTTATTGGAAATGTTGAAGCAAAATCTTTATTGTTAGATGCATGTGATGTCGTAGTATCAGATGGATATAACGGTAACATGGTGTTAAAAACAATCGAAGGTACAGCAACAGGTATATTTAAAATGTTAAAAGAAGCGATGACTGCTTCAACTAAAAATAAACTTGCTGCACTTACTTTGAAAAAAGATATTAAAAAAATCAGCAATAAAATGGACTATGCAGAATACGGTGGTTCAGTACTATTAGGATTAAATGGTGTTGTTGTTAAAGCACACGGCTCATCAGATCAACGTGCATTCTATAATGCAATTAAACAAGCTAAGCTAGCTGCAGATACTAAAATAGTAGATAAAATGAAGAAAGCAGTAGGTGAAATAAATGGGTAAAGTTGCAATCATGTTCCCTGGTCAAGGGTCACAAAAAGTTGGAATGGCAGAAGATTTATATCAAGAAGAAATTAATGCAACATCAATTTTAGAAAGAGCAAATGAATCTTTATCATTTGATTTACTTGAAATTATGTTTAAAGATCCAGAAGAAATTCTTGGATTAACTGAATATACACAACCAGCATTATTAACGCATAGTTCAGCTTTAATGAATGCTTTAAAAGATTTAAATTATGACTACGCATTAGGACATAGTTTAGGTGAATATTCAGCATTAGTATCAGAAGGTGTATTAAAGTTTGAAGATGCCGTTCAAACCGTACATAAACGTGGTACATTAATGTCTGAAGCTTTTCCACAAGGTGTAGGTTCTATGGCAGCAGTACTTGGTTTAGACATTGAAAAAGTGAGAGAAATCTGTGAACAATTATCAACAGAGGACAAACTTATTGAACCAGCAAACATCAATTGTCCAGGTCAAATCGTTGTATCTGGTCATGCAGAACTCATTGATAAACTTGCTGCAGAAGGTAAATCACTAGGTGCTAAACGTGTTATGCCATTAAAAGTTTCAGGACCATTTCACTCTTCAATGATGAAAACTATAGCAGATGATTTTGAAAACTACATTAATCAATTTGAGTGGAAAGATGCTAAACACCCAATTGTACAAAATGTATATGCTAAACCTGAAACAGATCATGAAGTTATTAAAGCGAACATGGTTAAACAATTATTCTCACCAGTTGAATTCAGTCAATCTGTTGAGTATTTAATTGAACAAGGTGTAGATCACTTTATCGAAGTCGGTCCTAACAAAGTATTATCTGGCTTAGTTAAAAAAATTAGTCGTGATGTTAAAATAACATCAATTCAAACAATTGATGATATTAAAGGATGGAATGAATAATGACAAAAACAGCTATCGTTACAGGTGCTTCTAGAGGTATTGGTCGTAAAATTGCATTAGAACTTGGTAAAGAAGGTTACAATGTAGTTGTGAACTATGCAGGAAATAAAGAAAAAGCAGAAGAAGTCGTTTCTGAAATTAAATCATTTGGTGTAGAAGCATTTGCATTTCAAGCAAATGTAAGTGAGCAAGATGAAGTAAAAGCTATGATTAAAGAAACAACATCTCAATTTGGTACTATCGACGTACTCGTCAATAATGCAGGTATTACAAGAGATAATTTATTGATGCGTATGAAACAAGACGAATGGGATGACGTGATTAATACAAACTTAAAAGGTGTATTTAACTGTGTTCAAGCAGTAACTAGACCAATGTTAAAACAAAAATCTGGTCGTATCATTAACTTATCAAGTGTTGTAGGTTCATTAGGAAATGCAGGACAAGTGAACTATGTAGCAACTAAGTCAGGTGTTGAAGGAATGACAAGAACTTTTGCTAGAGAATTAGCATCTAGAGGAATTACTTGTAATGCAGTTGCACCAGGATTTATCGTGTCAGATATGACAGATCAATTATCTGATGAATTAAAAGAACAAATGAAATCACAAATTCCGCTTGCACGATTTGGAGAAGATAGTGATATTGCACATACAGTAGCATTTCTTGCAAGTGATAAAGCAAGCTATATTACTGGCCAAACAATTCACGTTAATGGCGGAATGTATATGCAATAAAAGCTACTTTTATAGTAGAATAGGATAGTAAGAGAAATTGAATTTCTTATTATATAAGATTTAAATCATTTAAAGGAGGTGAATGGAATGGCAAGTTTCGACAAAGTTAAAGACATTATTGTAGATCGTCTAGGTGTAGACGCTGAAAAAGTAACGCCTGAAGCTTCATTTAAAGATGATTTAGGTGCTGATTCTTTAGATATCGCAGAATTAGTAATGGAATTAGAAGATGAATTTGATATGGAAATTCCTGATGAGGAAGCAGAAAAAATCAACACAGTTGGTGACGCTGTAAAATATATTGAATCATTAGAAAAATAATTCAAATTACAAAAGCCCGTATACCAATGGTTTCGGGCTTTTTATTTTGTATTTTTATGAAAAGGGGGCAAAAAGGGGGCAAAATCTATACGATATTAATATTTTCCAACTTATTTACTAACTCTTTAGACATTTTTTCAGATACGTGTGAGTATATTTTTAAAGTAGTATCATGATCATTATGACCAACTCTATCCATAGTAACTTTTAAAGGAATACCCATTTCAGCTAAAAGAGTTATATGTGAGTGTCTGAATATATGAGTAGTCACTTTTTTATTGATCGAATCAATTTTATCTACAGCTTCTTCTAATATTTTATTTATTTGAGAAATAAAGATAGGGTTCCCTTTACTTGTAGTGAAAATAAAACCTCGATTAATATATGATTTATTATAAAGTTGCAATTTTTTATTTTCATGGATAAGTGTTTTTAATATTTGGCAACTTCTATTATTTATATTAATTTTTCGAGTACTATATTCATTTTTAGTAGTATCTTTAACACCGTAACCACCATTGGACTTTTTCCAATTGATAGTTCCTTCTATCATTAATTCCTTTTTATCAAAGTCTATATTTTCATTTTTAATAGCTAATAGTTCTCCGACCCTCATGCCATTTAGATACATAAATTCAATAATATATGCAGTTACAAATCGAATTCTTTTGCTATCTAATCTATTAAGTGCCTGGTAATCTTCAAGTATTTTATTAATTATTAATTTAACCTCTGAATTTTCCAAGAAAAATGATTGTTTGTTTCTAATTTGTTCTATAGATAAACTTTTTCTTGGTAGAGTAATGTTATCAATGAAAGATATATTTTCAAGATTATAAAATTTATTAACGTATCGCATAATGTTTTTAAATAAGGATAATATTTTGTAACTATATTCATGAGCAATATTTAGTTCTAGAATTTTATCAAATTGCTTTTGAGTATAAGATAAATTTAGCTTTTGAACTAACACATCACTATTAAATAATTTTTTTAGTACTTTGAGTTCACTTTCTTTACTCAAAAATGTATTGTATTTATTACCCGAAGTCGCTTTGTAGTGTTTAAAATACTCATCACAAACCTCGTAAAAAGTTAAAGTACTTAATTGTTGTGTATTACTATTTGAAATAATAGAATTTATTTTTTTATCTAGCAATAACACAGCTTCATTTTTAGCCTTTTTTGTACATGTATTCATACTTATACTTACTTTTTTACTTTTATTAGTAAGTGGATCTTTATATCTTTCATAAAATTTATAAGTTGTTTTTCCATTTTTTAAAACCCTTTCTTCATACCACATGTTTTTATACCTCCAAAATTACATCAAATCGATTTAATACCAACTAAAGGATGTGTCTTACTTCTATTTATCAACATTTCCAATCTTTTATAAGCTTCTAAGTACGTTACCTTAAAGTAATACACAAGCTGTTCAGCAGTCCATAATTCATTTGTAACGATTAATCTTTCAGGCATACGTAGTAATAAAGAAAACTTTTCTGCTTCTGCTTCTTGTTTAAAATTAAATAGATTTTTAGTTTTCGTTTGATTACCAAAATGCAAGTGGAAATGTGCAAACTCATGACAAAATGCTTTCCACATATTTTCAGTAGTATCATTTTTGACGAATATAACATCTCTGTTCCTTACTTTTGCATAAAGTGTAATAGGGGAGTTATAAACGACTAAAATGTTATAAATATTGCTTAAAAACTCTATATTCAAATCACTGTTATCTAAAATTGTATAAGCAGTGATATCATTCACTATATCTTCGACTCTCATAAAATATCCTCCAAATCTAATCAAATGATCTAATTAACTTAATCACTTTGCCGATTATATTTATACTGTTTATATCTTCAATAGAGTAGCTGGTGTTATTAATAGCAACATAGTTTGATAGTTTTTTTATTTCAAATCTATCTGATTCAATAAAATTAATTTCGGCAACAAATTGGTTAAAAGGAGTACCGTTCATTTCATCATTAATAACTACAATATCTTTATCGAACAGTAAAGGTTCAATATTGTCTGTTTCATCAAAGTAAATAATAATTGCTTGATCGTTATTTTCTATCCTTTTGTTATCTCTTGAAGTTGCAAACTTTGATATTCCAGTTCTAAATTGTTTATATCTTTCTGGTATTTCAATTAAAGTGTTTGTATTCATGTTCTATTCCTCCAATTTATAAGAACGTATGTTCGGTTTTAGTTTGAAATAAAAGCCGACCAAAATATTTAGTGGTCAGCTAAAAATAAAGTTTATTATGGTTCTAAGTTGTATATTGCTTTTGTCCCACTGAAATCAGCAAAAGGACTAAATTCTAATTCTAGTTTTTTAGGGTTACCAGTAATAGCAAAACCGGTTTTTCCTTGTATACTTCTACCAGGCGATAAACCATCTAATAATTCATCATCCACAGGGTAACTCTCTAACTGTTTTCCATCAGCATATGCTTTTACATCAGTTCCAACTGGAATGTCTTCATCTCCATTGTTTTTAATTTCCATATCTACAACTAAGACTTTATCAGCTTCTACATCTGCGAATTCATTTCTTTCATCAGTATAATATGCATCAACCAATTTAAATTGCACATCTTTGATAGTAACATCGTCACCGACTTTATATCTTTTTTCAGATGTTTTTTTATTTTTCTTTTGTTCTTCTTTAGTTCCATTTACTTCTTCATCAACACTATTAACAAATACTGCACTACATGCTCCAAAGATTATAGCAAGTATTATAAAAATTCCTAAACAACCGCCACATCCCCATATCCATTTTTTCTTGTTACTTTTAGTATTGATACCTTCTTGATTGTTCATACTTGTTCTCCTTTTATATGTAAATTTTTTATAACTACCTTTTATAATTATTATATATACATTTATTTTTAAAAAATAATTGATATAATGAAAGGGATATCGGGCGCTCGTGGTCATAATATTGTTCTCATACTCAATGACTATGCGTTGCACTTTCTAACTACTTTTACTGAGTTTGTTAGCTTAGCTCAAAGTTGCCATATCTTTAAATTAGACTTAGGTTTCCTTTGAATTCACCCGATGCATACTATATATTACTATACAGTAGGGCAATTAATTACCTGTAAGCGTGTTTGTAGCGAAACTGCCAAGACTTGATTTAGTATCTGTCACACGAGAGAGCATATCTCCAATTGAAGTTGATTTCACTATAGTTGAACCAGTCCCTTCTCGCTGTGATTTAACTGTTTTATAAGAACCCGAAGCAATTGACTTGCTTACAATTGTTGAAAGGTTGGTAGTCGTTCCGTTACTCAATTATGTTATCGCCACCGTTTTTTATCGGTGGTTTCTTTATGTTTCCATAAAGTTCAGCATATGTGTTTATCCCATAATAATTATAAATATTTTTATTTAGCACTCTTTTGTTAAAAACAAATTATAAACCATAGTCCACTAATTTAGTACAATCTAAAATTTGGTTAAAAAATATAAACTAACAGGTTGTTAGTTCATACTCTTTTCTATTGATCGCCTTTAGACTTCTTGTCTTTCTCAATATAGAAGTCGGCTAAATCTGATAATTCTCGCATAATTTCTTTTTTACGGTCATCGGATAGTTCGTCCCAACCTTCTTTGTCTGAAAACATCAAAACTTCAGTATCTTCAATAGAGTTGGTATTTTCTTTTTCATTTATTAATTCACCTAAATTTATATCAAATAAAACACTTAGTTTTTTTAAGTTCTCCAAATTAGGTTCATTCGTATTAGTTTGAGACTCGTATCGCTGATATGCTTGTGGAGTTATATTTAAGTGATCAGCAACATCTTTTTGCGTTAACTTTTTAGCTTTTCTAAAATACCTTAATTTAGTAGCTAAATCCTTATTAGGCATAGTTACAACTCCTATTTAAATGGGATTATTACTTATGTAACAAATATAAACTATAAGTTTAAATTTAACAAACAACAAAAAGTTGTATTTATCGGTTGACTTAAACAAAAAGTTGTATTATATTATTTATAACAACTTAAAGTTGTAAAAAGAAAGGGGTGATCACATGATTACTTTATCTTCAATAAAAGACGCCAGAAAAGAATTAAACCTTACCCAAGATGATATGGCTAAAAAAATAGGTGTCACTATTCAGTACTACAACATGTTAGAGAATAAAAAAAGACAACCTTCTGTTGCTATTGCTAAAGAAATAGGTTCAATACTAAATATTGAATGGACTATTTTTTTTAAATAATGAAACAACTTAAAGTTGTTTTTTCAGAACACTTGATTTATTCGACTAACTAAATAATACGAAAAAATACGTGAACATGATAGACCAGTCAGTTCACAGAAAGCGAGGATACAATGAAAAGATTTAAATTGTGGAATCACTATCAATACGAAATTAGTACTAAGAAGTTTAAAGCACTACATCTAATAACTTTAAATATAGTGCTTATAACTTATACGTATCAATTTTTGAAACATTGGTGGTTAGAATTCAAAGATTGTGAAAATGCTTTTGAACTTTATTTTAAAACGACTAATCATTTTGAACGTTCATCTAAGAATTTTGAAATTAATGATAATTGAATTTTTGAATTGGTTTTCATAGCTTCTTCCATTAAATATTTTTCGGTTTTGTTTAATGGTCTTAATTTAGAAAATTTATTAAACAATTTTTCTAAATCAGAATTATGATCTTGCCAATTATCTTCAATAAATTTATCGATATCCACAGTATCACCACCCTTCAAATTTAATATTACAAATTTGAAAGTAAATAAGTAAGACAGAACTTAAAACGAACATGTTGACGTCCTACTAGAGCGTTTAAGAGCGAGAGTGAGCGACGATATGAGCCACGCTTAAATACATCTAACAGTCATTGCCAAGACTAAACGTTGTAATAGGACGTCAACAAAAGAAAAGGAGGAATTAAACGATGTCTAATTTAAAGATATTGCCAAATGAAAAAAATGTGATCGTAGATTCAGAACAGGTTGTGTTTAATCCTATTTACGCTAAACCTGGTCCAGTCGGAAAAGCGTTTGGAGTTGGTAGAACAACAGTATATAACTGGTTGAAATCTTATGAACAAGACAATTTAGGTATCGAGGGACTGTATCTTGATTTAACACCAGGTTTAACACTAATCAATATTCAAAAACTAGAAGAATTTTTAAAGAAGAAACATAAAAAATGGTTATAGGAGGTCTGTACATGAGCAAGTTAAAAATAATCAAAATAACACTCCTAATCATCATCTTGGCGGAGGAGATTAAGAGTGTTAGGGAATCAATTGCTTTTTATCTAAATACTAAAACATGTCCCAATTGTTCATCAAGAACAACGGTGACTGCTAACTATTGCCCGAGATGTAGACACAAGTTTAACTAAATAAAGATTTCTTAACAGCTTCACTCACTACATCAATAAGTAAATTTCTAGAACCTTCTTGAACGTAATCAGATGCTCGAGTCATATATTTTTTATATTTTGCTTGGGCAACAGGTGTAGTTGGGGATTCAATTATAAGGTCAGGAATTGCATTTTTAATTATTGATTTGTGTTCTTCTGATAATTGTTCATCTAAAGAAACTAATTCAATAGCATTATCTAAAATCTTTTCTGTCCAAGGATATGCACTACCGCATTCGTGACAGTATTTAGGCACATCATAATTATAGGTACCAAGAAATCCAGGTATATAAAAATAACCTTGTATTGCTGACTGACATTTTGAACAATTTGAGATTGTAGATTCACCACATTCTTTACAAAATTTTCTATAGTTAGCATCACTTGATGATGACACATGACCATTCAGACAGATTGTAGCATTCGTATAATAACCACTCATATTTTTCTCACCACGCTTTCATATTAAATTAATTTAATTGTACCAAATAAATATAGTTAGTGACTACAATGCTAAAAATAAAAAAATAGGAGGAATTTGAAATGAACACAACTTTAAAAGTGATTGAACAAAACAAAGAATTATATGTAGACAGTAGAGAAATAGCAGAAATGACAAACAAGCGACATGCAGATTTAGTGAGAAGTATTGAGAATTATGAAAGTGTTATTTCAACCAACGCAAAATTGCGTTCGTTAGATTATTTCGTACCTTCAACTTATAAAGATAAAAAAGGAGAGTTAAGAAAAAGATTTCTTCTAACTAAAAAAGGTTGTGACATGGTAGCAAACAAAATGACTGGTGAGAAAGGAATTTTATTCACTGCAACTTATGTAGATGCTTTTTATCAAATGCAAGAACAAATAAATCAAACAGCAATTTCAGTGTCTGATAGTTACATGATTGAAGATCCAGTACAGAGAGCAAAACGTTGGATAGAAGAACAACAAGAAAAACTAATGCTAGAACAAGAAATTGGAGAATTAAAACCTAAAGCAGATTATGTAGATGAAATTCTTAAAAGCAACGGAACAATGACAGCGACACAAATCGCAGCAGACTATGGTTTATCAGCTAACAAATTAAACAAGATATTAAACGAAGCAAGATTACAAAGAAAAGTGGGTAATCAATGGATTTTGTATAAAGAACACATGAACAAAGGATTAACAAAGTCGAACACGATTTCAATTGTACGTTCGGATGGAAGACAAGATACGAAGCTTCAAACTAAATGGACACAAAAAGGTCGATTGAAAATACATGAAATTTTGACTGAAAAAGGCTATGAAGCACAGTTATCGAGTGAAATTGCATAAAAAAATAACTGAACCAGGTGACCAAACCTAGTTCAGTTACACTCAATGACCAAATTGAGATTTTAGAACACATCATTTATTCGACCAAATGATGATAACTAAATAATACATCACATGATGTGAACTTTAAAGACGGAACAGTTAACCAAACAATCACATTAATTATTAAAGATTATAGAAAGAAGGAGAACAATATGGCACATGTAATCAAAAGGCAAATAGACAGAACAGGAATGACACAACAGCGATTGGCAGATATGGCACTTACAACAAAGAGCAACATGTCGATGATGATTAACGGTCAAAGAAATATATCGGCAGACACATATAAAGCTTTAGCAACAAATAGTAATGACGGGGTTTTTGTGACAGATACCTTAAATGAGTTTTCGGACGGTTTTTCAACACCTGCACATAGTGACCGAGTTTATTATGATCATCCAGGATTAATAAAAGACCAGTTAATAGTTGAAATGTATGAAGCAATCGAATCGTTGAAAAACTGTAATTTTACTAAGCGACCTGAATATATGAATAGAGAAGAAAGAGAGAATGTATTGGAAACGATGTCTGAATGTAAAGACGTATTATTCCAAGGTCAAATATTCCTAAACAAAACGTGTGAACACATTAAGCAAAACCCTAGAGAAGTTGCTAAAGCACATGAACAAAAATTAAAAATGGAACGCAGAATATAGGAGGTATTATATGAACATTTTAAAATATCCGTTACTCACATTAATCATAGTGATTGAATTCTTCATCATATCTAGTTTTTCGGTAACACCTATAGAACATGCCCTCATGTTTTGGCTTGTAACAGTTTTGTTTTTCGAAATGTTCGACCATGTATTCAATAGCTTAAAAAATGATGAAATTTAAAGGAGGGATCTAAATGATTGAAGTAGGAACAGCAGGCAAAACAATATTTCCTTATCACGGTTTTCAATTTATGAGTGAAGTGACTTTGTTACCATCTGGCATTTCATTAGATATCAAATGTATCGAAACTGACCAAATGATTATTCGTACATTCTTTTATGACCAATCAGATTACGAATGTCAGAGAGATATTATCGAAAATGCGATAAGAGATTATGTATTAGCAAATACGACCGAAGTAGAGAGATTATTTAAGTTTTTATGTAGCAACAATTGGACACGTGATTTATTCGACTAAAAAAGACACCTCGACCAAGGTGTCCAAATAAGAAATAAGATTTGTAAATATTATACCACAGGAGGATATGGATATGGAAATCAAGCTTATTAAGTTAGTGCTAGATAACTTTAAAGGCGCTAAACATTTTGAATTAAACGCCGAAGGTAAAGATATTGTTGTTAAAGGAGAAAATAACACAGGTAAAACAACGATTGCAGATGCTTTTTATTGGTTACTTTTCAACAAAGATAGTAAAGGTGCTACTAAATTCTCAATCAAAACATTAGATAGTGCAGGAGAAGAAATAAACAATTTAAAGCATAGCGTTTATGCAGTGTTGAACATTGACGGTAAAGAACAACATATTAAAAAAACGTATTCAGAGAAATGGACAAGAAAACGAGGACAAGCGAAATCAACTTTCACAGGACACGAAACGGTATATGAATTAGGTTTCTCAGAAGAAGAATTAACACCTAAAAAATTAAAAGACTTTAATGAATTTATAAATTCAATTATCAGTGATGAACAAATCTTCAAATTAACAACTAACCCGTTTTGGTTTAACAGTTTAAAACAAGATGAACGTAAAAAGATATTAATGAGTTTAGTTGATGAAGTGACGGACGAAGATGTAATTAATTCAGATAGTAAGTTGAAAGAACTTAAAAAATTATTAGGTGACGGATCATTAGAAGATTTTAAGATGCGAATAAGTCGAAATAAGAAATCTATAAATGAAGATTTAAAGGCTATTCCAGTACGTGTAGATGAAATCAATCACAACATGCCAGACGTTCGAAAATATAACAAACAAGCTTTAGAAGAAGAATTAAACGAAATTAACAATCAAATCAAGCAAGTAGATATTGAAATTAAAGACGTAGAGAACGGTTTGGAAATTGAAAAGATTGAGAAAGATATCAAATCAAAAGAACTCGATATCCAGTATTTAAAAGATAATCACAATCATGGTAACAAACGAGAGTTATCGTCATTGATCAACCAAGATTCTGAACTACAAAGAGCCATTGCAACGAAACGTAGAGATTTAAGCAATTTAACAGCTGAACTACAAAAAAATGAAAGTGTAATGGAAGAACAAAACGAGAAGTTTAAAGCACTAGGCATTAAGCATAAAGAATTAGTAAATGAACAAAAAGAGTTTACGACAGCTACTGTATGTGATTGTTGTGGTCAAGATATACCTGAACATATGCAACAAGAAGCAATACAGAAAATGAAAGAGAATTACAACGCTGATAAGTCTGAAAGATTAGAAAGAATACAATCAGACGGTATTGAAATTAGAAATAAAGTGAAACAACTATCAGAACAAAACGATGAAATTGAATCAACTATGGAAGAACTGAAAGAAGAAGTTGAAAAAGAAACAAAGAATGTAGAAGAAATCAAAGAAAGTATCAAAAAAATCGAAAGTAATAATACAGATGTGAAAGATACGGACGAATACAAGCAATTAGATAGCGAAATTAAAGCCTTAAAAGAGAAAAAGGGACAATCTATTCAAAGTATGAGTGAAGACGTTAAGAACATCGTTAAGAGCAAAAAAGAACCATTAATTAACCAGCAACAAGAAGTAAAACAAAAGTTAGATGATATCCAAGTTAGTCAACGCGCTGTAGATCGTATTAAAGAACTAGAAACTAAACAAGAACAATTAGCACAAGAGTATAACGAATTAGAACATGCAACATTCTTAACAGAAGAGTTTACGAAACAAAAAGTAAATCTGATGGAAGACTCAATCAATAACAAGTTTGAAATCACTAAATTTAAATTGTTCGATGTGCAGATTAATCAAGGTGTCCAAGATGTTTGTATCGCAACTCATAACGGCGTTCCATTTGATAGTGGATTAAATAACGCAGCAAGAATAAACGTCGGTTTAGACATCATAAATGCTTTATCTAAGCACTATAACTTCTATGCACCAATCATGATTGATAATGCTGAATCAGTTACAGACGTTCATAAAACAACATCTCAGCAAATTCAATTAGAAGTAAGTAAAAAGGACAAAGCCTTAACTGTAGAAGTAATTTAATAAAAATAATGGAGGAATTAAAATGACAAATCAAAATCAAATAGTAGAGAAATCAAGTACAACATATGAGGTTAACGGTGAAACAGTTAAGTTATCACCTTCAATCATCAAAAAATATTTAGTAAGAGGTAACAAAGAAGTTAATGATCAAGAAATTATGATGTTCTTATCACTTTGTAAGTATCAAAAATTGAACCCATTCTTAAATGAGGCGTACATCGTTAAGTTTGGTGGAGATGCTCAAATAATTGTCGGTAAAGAGGCATTTATGAAACGTGCAGAGTCTAACGCTAAATACAAAGGTATTGCAGCTGGAATCATTGTAGAACGTAATAACGAATTACACGAAATAGAAGGTGCAGTAAAGCTTAAAAACGATGTTTTAATCGGTGGCTGGGCAAAGGTTTATCGAGAAGATAGAGAAATGCCAATTGTAGCTAAAGTATCGCTTGATGAATACGATAAAAAGCAATCTACATGGAAACAAATGCCATTAACAATGATTAGAAAGACTGCAATCGTAAACGCACTACGTGAAGCATTTCCAGAAAATCTAGGTGCTATGTATACCGAAGAAGAAAGTATTCAACCAATCAATGTAAATGATGATGTACAACAAGAAATTAAACAAAATGCTAATAAAACAGCAATTGATATTCCGAAAGAAGAACCTCAAAAAGTTGAAACGGCAAAACAACAAGAAAAAGTAGAAGTTGAGCCCGCACAGTTTGAAGAAGTTAAAGAACAGAAACAAGCTAAACAATCAATATTCGATGAAGGACTATTTGGTAATGAAAATTAATTGTATAGGTAGTGGTTCCAGTGGGAACTGCTACCACATTACAGACGGTCAAACAGAAGTATTACTTGAATGTGGGTTTAACTTCAAAAAGATACAACAAGCTTTAAATTACCAACTAAAAAGCATTTCAGCATGTTTAATCAGCCATAGACACAATGATCACATCAAAGGATTAAAAGAATTATTAAACTACGGTATCAACTGTTATATCGGAGAAATCGAAAAAGACGAACTGATAGCAATAGATAAAAGGTATAACAACTTTAGATTAAAAGGTATTCAACCACTAGAACATTTCAAGATTGGCACATTAACAATATTGCCCTTTGATGTTCAGCATGACACAGGTCAGCCATTAGGTTATCTCATTCAGTCAGACAGTGGCGACAAGCTACTGTTTGCGACTGATACCTATTACATCAAATACACGTTTACAGGACTTACACACATGCTTATTGAGTGTAATAACAGTATCGAAATATTAAATCGAAATGTAGAAAACGGCGTACTAAATTCATCTTTGAAAAAGCGAATTAGAAAAAGTCATTTCAGTTTAGAGAATGTAATTGATTTTCTAAATGACTGTGATTTATCGAGATTGAAAGAAACGTATTTAATTCATTTATCTGATAGTAATTCAGACGAAGTTTTGTTTAAGAAATCTATTCAGAAAGTTACTGGAAGACCAGTATATGTACTTTAAGAAAGGAGAATTAACATGGCAATATTCCGAGTTTATAAAGAAACAGGTAATTTTGTAACTGTTCATAAAAATTTCATTCACGACAATAAAATAAGCTGGAAAGCTAAAGGGATATTACTATATCTACTTAGTCGTCCAGATGATTGGCAAGTATATGAAACAGAATTAGTAAAACACACTAGTGATGGGCTTAGTAGTTTAAAAAGTGGCATCAAAGAACTTGAAGAAATTGGTTATATACGAAGAACAAGAAAACGTGATGATAAAGGAAGATTAAAGGAATATGAATATTCAGTATTTGAACATCCTACCCACATGCGATTATCCAATGTAGGTAAATCCAACGTAGGAAATTCCAACATAGGAAAAACCTACGTAGGAGAATCGAACACTACTAATAATAATAGTACTTATAATGACTCAACTAATATTGATAGTAATAAGAATAACAGTAGTAGTAAGCAGCAGTCGCCGTTTGACTTTTACCAAGTTAATGGGTTTGGAGTTCTTAAACCATATATATCTGACCAAATCGGAGCATGGATAGATGACTTTGGAGAGAATGGAAATGAAATTGTTATCGAAGCAATGAAAGAGTCTTTAAACAACAATGTATACAAATGGAATTATGTGAATTCAATTTTGAAATCATGGTTTAACGATGGAATTAGATCAGTAGATGATATTTCAGCAAGAAATAATAAACGCAGTAAACAAGAAGAAATAGCTGATGAAGATAATCCATATCTTAAATATATGAATAGTTGAGGTGATTAAATGAATGGTCTATTCAATCCAAAGTTAGCAAATAAGTTAGAACAAAAAATGCAGCCTAAGTTATTAGAAAAAGGAAAGTGTGAAAAGTGTGGTCGCGATTATGAGGAATACCAATTTAAAAATGGTTATACCTACAGACTAGGTTGTGACTGCGACATGATTGAACACGGTAAAGAGTTAACACGTAACTTCAAGCAACGTCAAAAACAGAAAGAAATAAATAGAATTCTAAGTTTTTCAAGTGAGAATGAAGAAACTAAAAACGCTACTTTTGAAACATACATTCCAGAAAATCAAAACCAAGAAAAAGCAAAAGTAATCTGCGAAAGATATGCCAATTCATTTGATAAAGATAATAAGCAGTCGCTTTTATTACAAGGCTCATTTGGATTAGGAAAATCTCATTTAGCTATGTCGATTTTAAAAGAAGTGAAAGCTAAAAATTATTCAGTACTCTTTATTAATTTAACTGAATTGATATCTAAGTTCAGATCTACCTTTGATAAAGATAGCGAGTATTCAGAAACCGATTTAGAAAGAGCGATCGGACAAGTTGATTTAATGGTTTTCGATGACTTCGGTATGAATGTTACAGACTATGGCATGTCAAAGCTATTTCAAATTGCTGAAAGTAGAGTTGGCAAGCACAACATCATAACAACTAATCTATCAGTCAAAGAACTAACGAAAACAAAAGACCAACAAAGATTATTTAGTCGGTTAATGTCTAACACCACTGGCATTACTTTGGAGGGCGACGATTACCGAATGAAAGGATTTAGAAGTCTAAAGTAATTAACAGGAGGAAATTAAATGATTCCAATAACAGTTGAAGACATTATGGAACGATTAAATTGTAGTGAGCAAAGGGCAAGATTATTTTTCAAATGGTATGGCGATAATCAAGAAAAAATACAACGAGAATTAGCCATACAAGAACACAAGCAAAGAACAACACCAGCAATCATAATTAATAAACCAATGGAGGTAGCAACAATATGATCAATAGAACAGTATTAGTAGGGCGATTAGTACGTGATCCAGAATACCGAACTACACCGAGTGGCGTTCAAGTAGCAACATTCACATTAGCAGTAAATCGTACTTTTACTAATCAACAAGGAGAACGTGAAGCAGATTACATTAATTGTGTTGTATTTAGAAAAACAGCAGAGAATGTAAACCAATATTTATCTAAAGGTAAGTTAGCAGGCGTTGATGGAAGATTACAAAGTAGAAGTTATGAAAACAAAGAAGGGCAAAAAGTATTTGTCACTGAAGTTGTTTGCGATAACGTTCAATTCCTAGAGCCTAAAGATAGTCAAAACGGCTCAAATTCATATCAAAATGGAACGAGTTATCAAAAGGGTAACAACTATACCCAAAACAATCAAAACGTCCAACAGGGGCAAAATAAAGCGAAATACGACCAACAAAATAATCCATTCAACAATGGCAGTGATTTTAATGATGACGATTTACCTTTTGACTAAATTTTAGGACATATCCTTTATTCGACGAGGTGCGAAATATGACAACAAAACCGATTTTTAGGCTATCAGATGCAGTTAAACAAAACTATAGGTTAAAACGTCCGTTAATTGACCAATTTCAGACGTTTATAGCAAGTATTAAACAATCTGGACACTATATAAACGATACAGATGCTTTGCAGTGGTTTTTAAGAAAAAACGATGTATATGGCTTTATTTTATACATCGGCATGACCACTGAAAATGAAATTAGAGTAACGATGTCAGTTGAAAAACAAAGATTGGTTTCAAACAGAAAAAGTTTAAACAAACTAAATGACCAAATGGAGAGTGTAAAAAATGTTACAAAAAGAAAAAATAACAGCTGATGGCAATGAATACATTTTAACGCCACAACAAGTAAGAATGGCTGAAGAAAACAACTTTGATAAAACTTTTATAAGAATGCGTATAAGAGCAGGTTGGACATTGAATTTAGCTGTAAGTGTTCCTCAAGGTGTACCGAAATGTGATGCCGAAGCATATATGAAGTTCGAAGAGTTAGATGGACGTAAGAGAAAAACTAAAAAAGATTATTCAAAACCGAAACCATGGTTAGAAAAATATCCTCAGAAAACAGAATTCGGAGATTATGCTAAACAATTATTTAATGACTGTTGTGGGAGTTGGTAAATATGATCAATAAAATTAGTGATGAAAGATCTTGCTTCGAAGTTGGTAAAAATGGTGTAGGCACTATTACCGAGTGGAGAGTAAACGTTGATGTAGTAGACATCTATAGAGTAGCTGATATTAATGGTCATCTACTAGCTTTTAAAGGGTTTATTAATAAAAAATACAAAGTAGAACATGAAGAAAAAATTAAAAAACAACTAAGCATATTTGACATTTAGTCATGCTATTAATTTTAGAAGGTGATATAGATGGTGAAAAAGTTAAATGGAAAAGGAAGTCTGGCAATGTTGTTTGAAATTTACAGATATTTAAATAACAAGAAAAGAACACCTAGTGAGAATGTTATCTACAAGATGATTAATGATCAATATAAAACTACATTTGAAACAAGTCCAACTTATTTTTATCGACTATACGAAGAGAAAGCCAAAGTGAATATATCTACTTTCACTGGAAGAGCGAAAAGAGGTTGGTCATTGGAAAAAGCTTTAACTACAGAAAGGTTAAGTTATGGTGCAACGCCAATGAATTCAGTAGAAAAAATGAATGAAACTGAAAAAGATATCATTCGATTTATTGAAAATAAACTACCACTCAATCCAAGACAATTAAAGTATATCGAAAGTAACCCAGCATTTGCACAAAAAATGAAGAAAGAAGGTATATGCTAATGGAATTCAATGCAGGCGATAGAGTGCATATGACGAGGTTGAATCATAATGAAGTTGATTTTTACGGGACGTTAGTAAATGTAGGTGTAGGTATTTGGGAATTAGCTAATTGTAGCGATAGTGAATATGAAAATGATGAAGTATATAAAGGTGATGAAACGGGCTTCGGTGTAAACCGAAGTGACTACTACACCTTGGCAATAGACGAAGAAGATTCAGAGGAACCAGAAGTACAACGTATCAGTGATGTTGTTCCGAATTCAAGTGGTACAAAGTTTATCGAAAAAGCGTGGAAGAAGTTAAAGGAAGGAATGTTGGAATCTTACGCAAACTATGAAGGACAAAAACGCATAAATAAGAATATGGGATTTCATAAGATTTTAGAGGGTGCTCAAATCAGTTTAGCTTCAGTATTAGAAGATATGGACGAACTAGATGATACACATGAATTCGGTAATTTACTACATGACATGAATAGGAGTGAGTGACTATGGCGTATGAGTATGAGAACGATGTAATAAGTGAGTTAGAACAAATGGGTGTGGACTACGAAAGCAACGGATATTTTAATATGTCTATTGAAGTTGAAGAAGTCTACGCTAAAGCAAAAGCGTTTAATGAGATTTCAGATGTAATTAAGAAAGCAGAATTTTATGACAGGGACACGGCATTAGATGTTGTAGAAATAGTAGAAGATTTGGAGGACAAATAATATGAATGACATAAAAGAGTACTCCTATTTTTTAAAAATAAAAGTACTGGTGTTGAGAATATATGAATGATCTTATATTAATTTTTGTAGGTTATATTTCTGGATTACTTCTTGTGTTGGCAATTTTTTTTCATAGTGTTCAGTCGAATACATTTCTGAAAGTAATTGTGTGGACAACTGCGGCAATTTTAATTGGTTTGATAATTTTTCCGACCTTAATAATGATTTTTTGATTATCAAATGGCTATGGTAATCCAAAACTTTAGCAAGAACTATTTTCTTTTCAATATCAGTTTTTAAAGTTTCATGATTATATTTTTTTAAAGTCAAATTGTATTTTTTCCAATTTTCGATGATTTCCTCAGGTATGTATTGGAAATTGTTAACAATAATTTTAGACAACTTCTCATCATGATAATAAGAAATAAAAGAAAAGAAATTAAGTAACGAAGGAGACGGAAGTCCATAACACAGTTTAAGTATTTCACTGTAATAATTGTTGTAAATTTCTTTATTAACATCTTTTTTATGGGTTACGTTTGAAGCGAATAAACCTAATAAAAAAGAAATAATAACAGAAAGTATAGGCAAAATTATTTTTAAAAGACTTATTACTTGATCTGTGTTCAAAAATAGCACTCCTTTAAAATATTGATTTTAAATAAATTATAGCAGAAATGGAGCAAAAAACATGAAAAACCCAAACATGAACAACCTAAACATCAAATTACTATCAGACAATGCAACAACACCAACTAGGGCTAATCCTACTGATAGTGGACTAGATTTATATGTATCTGAAACAGTCAATATACCACCTAGAACAACTAAGCTAGTTAAGACTGATATAGCAATTGAATTACCAATAGGTTATGAGGGACAAGTCAGACCTCGTTCTGGCACGTCACTCAAAACTAAATTACGTGTGGCAATAGGAACAATAGACCAAACATATCATAAAGAGATTGGAATCATCACAGACAATATAAGCGATAAACCAATCGTAGTACAAAAGGGGAAAAGGTTAGCGCAGTTAGTTATCGCACCAGTTGTATATCCAGATGCGAATGTAGTTAAGGAGTTTGAGTATGTGTCAGATAGATCAGGTTACGGAAGTACAGGAGTATAAGGATAAGGGTGGCGAAAGTCACCCAGATATTGTAGAACGCATTAAGCAGATACTTAATAAGGAGTGATTAGGTATGGAAGATTATTATACTAAGAATTTTAAAAGAATTCATGAACGTGTAGCTAATGCTAGGGCTTATATACAAGATAAGCTTGAACATGCAAAATATGACGAAGCAGATATTAATTTCATAAAACAATTAGAGGCTGAATATTACGCATTAGAAGTAATATGGGTCAATATGAATCAGATTGAAACAGATAGACCGAGATAATGTAAAGGAAGTGTTGGGAAGATGAGAGAATACGAAGTAATTAATTATCACATGGAACAATATCAAAAACTTATAGAACAAATGAAGTTATATGAAGTATGGAAATTGAATAATCATGATGAATATAAATGGAATTATACAGGGAAAATACCTACTCAAGCAGAAATGAAAAGAACGAGATTGATATTACACAAATTAATGTTAGATGTGGAACGTAACATCCACACTTACTAGGGGAGGAATAAGGCATGCAAAAGATAGATACAAAAACAATCGTTAAAGTTTTAGAAAGTAGTAAACATGATATAAATATTTGGGATATTCTAAGTGAGTTTGACGAAGAAACAGAAGAAGAAATACTTGAATTTATTGAAGAAAATAGAGAAGAATTTGAAATATTTTTAAATACCACACTGTACCATGTAATGAATAGATTGAAAATAAGAATTGCCTTTGCTAGCAGCAAGGAGGACACACAATGAAAGTCAAAAACTACTTATTATCCGATGAACGATACAGTAGATTATGTTCGGAACTTATAGATAATTACTTTAAATGGTTGAAGGAGGAATAACCAATGAAACTACTAATCACATTATTACTAAGCACACTAGCATTATTCATATACGTCAAGCGTTCATATAAGTACGCTAGCATACCAGACACAGTTGAACCACCTATTGATTACGAAGAAACACAAGCATATAAGGATAATGAAGTATGGTTTAGTGGAGTTGGTAGACATTGATATTTGGAATAATTTTATTTTCAGTAATAGTCATTTCACTAATTATAAATGCAGTTAAGGAGTGATAAATTGAATAGAAAACAAGCTAATCGAGGTATGTGGTTTGAAACAGTAATAGGCAATATCAATCGAGTATACAAACAAAAGAAAATAGCAATAATTGATAAAGTAGCAACGCCTATAAGTTATAACACTAGGACAGGTAAAGCACGATATCAAGAAAAGAGTACAGTTGATTTTGTAGGATGTAATAACAAAGGTAGGTACATAGCCTTTGATACGAAAGAAGTTAAAATTAAGAATTTACCTTTGAAAAATGTAAGTGATCATCAAGTTAAGTATTTGACCGATACTAAAAGAATGGGTGCTGAAGCTTTTATACTAGTACTATTTAGATTTAATGACACATGCTTTAAATTAGATATTGACCAGTTTAATGATTTCAAGAAACAACATGAACGTAAAAGTATTCCATACGAATGGTTTAATGAAAATGCTGAATTAGTTAGGAGTGGTAATGGCGTAATTTTCGACTATTTAACCGATGTTGACCACATCGAAAACTAAACCAATCGGAGGAATTGAACACATGACTTATTCGACTAAACATTTATACAAAGTAGAAACAAAAGAAAAAGCTTTGGAGTTAATCCATAATTATTATAACAACGCTAACACTTTAATTTTATATGCAAAAGAATATGAAGATGTAATTGGTGGTGCTAATACTTCTAAATATGGTATCGAAGCAAGTTTGCCAAAAGGTAATATAACGGATACAACACCATTTTTATTTGAGATTGATCGCAGGATAAGAAGAAATAATCTAATGGTTAAGTTAGAAAGAAAATTATATCCCGTGCAAATGGCAAAACAGTTTATAAGTGATGAAACGGAAGAACTTGTACTTGAAATGAGAATGGACGGGAAGTCGCTTAAGAAGATATATGAGACTACTGGAATCAGCAAGAAACAACAGTATAAAATCTATGACAAAATAGCTGAGGATATCATGAAACATTCTTGATTTACCAAAGTTACCAAAATTACCGTTTTATACACTCGTTACTATAGTTGCTTATAATACAAAGTTTACCCTAAAATGGAAGGCAGGACGGCTAGGCAAATTCAAATCAATCAAACTGATAAGTTTGTACGTCGCCCTACACCTAGCCTAACGGCTATTTTCCATATCCTTTCTATAACCCTAATATTAATGTGAATCCATCTAGCAAATGTTAGGTGGATTTCGTATAATTAGATTGCAATAAATTAATTTAGGGAAAGTGGGGATTGGAAATGGAAGAAGCTATGAAGTTATGGGGATTTAGAGAATGTGAATATTGTAGCAACAAAACAAAAAGCGCATGGACATTAGTTGGTTTAGACAAGAATAAAGAAAGTTATTATTACCTAGGTGTTATAGATTATGAACTTGAAAGAATATATCCCAGACATAATATAAATAAGCCATTAACATTTAGGGATGATGAATATAAACGTCTATTTTGGGGAGAGTCTGATCCTATGGATGCATATGCAAATCTATTTTATTTTGAAAATTGCGAAGTGTGTCAAGGAACATGTATCTATGATGCTAAAACAGGAGAAAAAATACATCCTAAAACTACAAGTATCAAAAAACCTAATAATGATATGCCTCAAAACATTAAAGATTTATATATTGAGGCTAGTTCTGTTTTTGAATTGTCACCTAGGTCTGCATTAGCTATTATAAGGTTAGCATTAGACTTATTATGCATAGAGCTGGGAGCAAATAATAAAGATAGCTTATATAATAAAGTGGAATGGTTGTACAATGAAAATGTAATTAATTCTGAAATAAAAGAATTAGCACATGGTGTTAGAGGTCTGGGTAATGATGCAGTTCACCCAAGAAATATAGATGATCAAATTGACAAAAATGATGCTGAGTTAGTATTCGAATTATTAAATATTATTGTTGAAGAAAAAATTACAAAAGTGAATAGAAAAAATGAATTAGTAAATAAATTTAAAACATCTGATTAATCTCAGGTGTTTTTTTATTTGGAGTTGAACATATGAGAGTAATGGTCGTCGCCGACGGAACTTTAAAAGGCATTAGAAAAGTGAATAATGATTGTCATTTAATAGCGATGATTAAAAGATTAAAGAACAATGCTAACGTAAGCAAAGTATTAATTGATTATGATCCAGTTGTTAAAGGCGAAAAAGATTACGATATAGAAGTAGAGTTGATTACATGAAGAAATTCAAATATGTGATTAACTCTATTTTTTATATTCAAGCACATATGCATTTGGTGATTATGAAAGTGTTTAAAGTAAAGGAATTAAAATAAATGAATGAGATTATCGTGAGAGTTGGTGGTAGATGAAATGAAATTAACAAGAAAACAACAGTTGTTCGCAGATGAGTATATCAGAACAGGCAATATATATCAGTCAGCTATTAACGCAGGTTATAGTCATAACTATGCGAATAAGAATGGCAGTAAGATGTTGGGAAATGTTGGGATTAAATCTTATATTGATGCAAGGCTTGAAGAATTGAAAAAAGAAAGTATTGCAGAACAAGATGAGATACTCCAATACCTCACTTCAGTTATGCGAGGTAAAATGACAGATGAAGAATTAATGTTAGTTCCAACTGGTGATTTTATGAGTGAAGTTGAAAGACACGAGAAACGTGCTGATATAGTTGCTAGAACTAAGGCTGCTGAATTATTAGGTAAACGTTACGCTATGTGGACTGAAAAGCAAGAGGTGGAACATAGTGGTGCAGTTACGTTTGTAGATGATATAGAATGACAAATATAAAGAAACTATCAGAACTATTGCCTGTGGAGTTTCACAAGTCATGGAAAGCTGCTAAAGACCCTAATATATTGCACATTGTAGAAAAGGGTGGACGTGGTAGTGGTAAATCAACTGATCTAGCAATCATTATTGTTCAACTTATTATGAGATATCCAGTTAACGCAGTTTGTATACGTAAAGTAGATAACACAATTGAATTATCAATATATGAACAATTGAAGTGGGCTATTAGTCATCAAGGTGTTTCACATTTATTTAAAGTAACTAAATCGCCTATGAGAATTACTTATATACCTAGAGGCAATTATATCGCATTTAGAGGTGCTAAAGACCCAGAAAGAATTAAATCATTGAAAGATGCTAACTTTCCATTCGCTATTGGCTGGATAGAGGAATTAGCAGAGTTTAAAACGGAAGATGAAGTAAAGACCATCACTAACTCACTATTACGTGGAGAGTTGGATGATGGTCTTTTTTATAAATTCTTTTATAGCTACAACCCACCAAAGAGAAAACAGTCATGGGTTAATAAAAAGTATGAATCATCTATTCAACCAGACAATACTTTTGTACATCACAGTACATACAAAGATAACCAACACATTTCAAAGCAGTTTGTTGAAGAAGCAGAAGCAACTAAACAAAAAAGTGAAATGAGATATCGGTGGGAGTATTTAGGTGAAGCTATCGGTAGTGGTGTTGTTCCATTCGATAACCTACAAATTGAAACGATACCTGATGACTTATATAACTCATTCGATAACATTCGTAGTGCAGTCGATTTTGGATATGCTACTGATCCATTAGCATTTGTGCGTTGGCATTATGACAAAAAGAAGAATGTTATATATGCAGTTGATGAATACTATGGTCAGAAGATATCTAATAGAGAGTTGGCTAAATGGTTAACACGAAAGAAATATATGTCTGATGAGATATTCGCTGATAGTGCTGAACCTAAAAGTATTGACGAGTTAAAGAATGAACATGGTATCAAACGTATTAAAGGTGTGAAGAAAGGTCCAGACAGTGTTGAATACGGTGAACAATGGCTTGATGATTTAGATGCAATAATCATTGACCCTAAACGTACACCGAACATTGCAAAGGAATTTGAGAACATCGATTATGAAACAGATAAAGACGGTAACCCTAAACCAAGACTAGAAGATAAAGATAACCACACAATAGATGCTACAAGATATGCCTTTAGTGAAGATATGAAGAAGAAACCTAAGGCAGTCATTTCATCTAGAACAATGTGGTAAGGATAAGGAGGTAGACAATGGCAGAGTTAAAATCATTCACGCAAGAAGAAATCACTGAAACACACGGTGATATGTTTTTATATAGAGACTTATATGACGGTCGTCATTCGAAGTTGTTCGATAGAGCAAAAGTATTGATTGAACAGGGTGAAATTATCGACCGTATTGAATATGGTGATGTTAAAGCACAGAATGTTCAAACGCCATATATTGTAGTGAATATATCTAAAATGATTGTAGATATACCGACACTGTTTATTACAAGGTCAATGGGTAAGCTTCAAACGAACTATCCAATCAATGAGATAGAAGATGATGAAGACTTCAACACAGAAGATAATCATATCGAGGGAACTCAAGATGATTCGTTAAACGGAGAACTATTTGACTTGCAGCAAGAAACGTTAGACCAAATTGAAGTAAACTCAAACTTCAACAAGCATCATGGTATGAATATAAAACAATGGCAAATAGACGGTGGCATTGTGGCAGTACCTGAAGTGATTAACGGACAAGTAAAGTTATCGTTTAAAGAACGTAACGTGTATTACGAACTAGAAGACGGTAAAACATATCAACTTCGTTACATTGTTGAACGTGGCGACGACAAGTATGTACATGTTCATGAAGAAGTCGAAGGAGAAAACGAATTAACAGGCAGTCATACAGTTTATCATATGGACGACAACGGAGACTTACAAATCGTTGATGATGAAGAAATTATATTTGATATAACAAAACTTGAAAAAGAGCAACGTGATTATGTTTTAAAAGGTCGTAAGCGAACGTTATTTGTTTACCTACCTTACAGTCCAACATTTATGAATAGATACGGTAGAAGTGTTCTGATGGGGCAAGAAGGCAAGCAAGACGAAGTGAACTGGACAATGACAAGAACGGCACAAATCTTCGAACGAAATGGTAAACCTAGAATATCTGTATCGAAAGAAGTTATGGAAAGGTTAATGCAATTATCAGAACAAAGGTATGGTGTTGAGAACAAGTTTGATCACAGAGATTTAGAAGTTACAACAATTGATGAAGACGGGCAATCATTACAAATACATCAAATTGATATTTCAAAGATTGGTGACATTACTTATGTGAAAGATGTTATCAAGATGATGTTAATGGAAACACAAACAAGTGAGAAAGCAATTGATTTCTTCACTTCGGAAGGTGCTCAAGCACAATCGGGTACAGCTAAGTTTTACGATTTATTCTTATCGATTATGAAAGCTGAACAAATGAGAGATGAATACATCGAGTTCATTCAACAAGGCGTTGAAAATTGTCTGTGGTTACTTAACTTAGATAACAAAGACCTTATCATTGAAAAACCAATCATTGTCCAAAAAGATATGATGCCAGTTACTTTAAAAGAAACTTCAACATTAAATAATCAAAGTTACGCAGCTGGAACGCAATCACTTGAACAAACAGTTCGTAACAATAATCCAGATAAGTCAGAAGAATGGATTATGGAAGAAGTAGAAAAGATTGAAGCTGAACGAACATCACAAGATAGCATGTCATTGTTAAGAGGTAACATGACAGGATTAAACTTCAATGACAATAAAGAAGACGAGGAAGAAACTAATCCAGTTGATGAAGAATTAAAAGAAATGGAGTAGGTGATTGAATGAAGATTGAAGAAATAAAGCCTACAGTTGAGTTCTTGCAAAATGAAATACTAAAGTTAATCCAAGAAGTTGATTTATTAAGTGCTAGAGATAAACAGATTATGTTTAGAAACATTGAAAACTTGATTCAACAATTTGGTACAGATGTTTTTGAGTTTATTGAACCCGAACTTGCAAAGGTGTATGAATCGGAATTAAACATCGCAACGAAAGAATTAAGCAAGCAAGGTATACCAATATCAAACGAACTCAATTCACAAGTTCATAAAAGCGCGTTAGCCACTATCACAAGTGACACAATGCTAGATTTACAAGCAGCACTTAGACAAGCTTACTTCACTACTGTTTCGACAATTAATCAAACATTATTAGAAGTTCAATCAGACATTTCAAGAGGTATCTTATACGGTCAAAATCGTAGGAAGATAATTCAACGGGTGTCTGATTCTTTTGTTAAAGGTGGCATGAAATCATTCAGAACAATTGATAATAAACTGCTACCTTTAGACTTCTACACAGAAACAGTCGTGAGAACGAAAATAAGTACTGCTAGAACACACGCTCATGTTAATCATTACTTAGAGACTAACAATGACTTAGTGTACGTTACAGGCAATTTAAACACATGTGGCGAATGTGCTAAATATCAAGACAGAGTGTTTTCAATAAGTGGTAAAGATACAAGATTCCCACAATTAGATGTTCGTGATGTCATTCCAGTTCATCCAAACTGCAAGTGTATGGTTAGACCTTTTGTAGCTGACTTCAAAACAGAAAGTGAAATTAATAAATACATTGCTAAAGGTAAGGACTTTAATCCTAATCTTGACCCTCGTACTAAAAAGCAAAGAGAAAGTTATGAACATGATCAACAATTAAAACGTAAAGCAAGACAAGAAATGAAAACATACAACAGTATTAAAGCGATATTAGGTGATGATGCTCCTAAGACATTAGGTGCTTATCGAAGAATGAAACGTGCTAATAGTACTGGTTATGTAAAGATGAAACAGAAGTTAAGAGTTGCTAGACAAGAAATGAAATAGGAAGTTTATTTAAACCGAAAGTCGTGAGATTGCCGGTTATTTTTGTGCCTAGCTTTTTTGCTAATCATGGCAGAAAGGAATTGTGATCCACAAAATATCTCATAACGGTGGTATTCCGTTTGACCTGTTCGTATGTCACTAAAAGACGATGTCGCATGTACAAGCGTTATTGTACTAATCCAATCGGTGTCGGACATCGTTATCAAAACGTAAGGAGAGAATAAATATGAATAGAGAAACACTTAAAGCTTTAGAATTATCCGATGAACAAATTGAGAAAGTAATGGCAGAAAACGGTAAGGATATTCAAGACATCAAGTCGCAGTTGAGTGATAAAGATACAGAAATCAAATCTTTAGAAACAGAAAAAGAAACCTTATCTAAACAGATTACAACACTTGAAAAGAAAGCAAATGATTATGACAAGCTTGAAGGTACTAATAAAGAACTTCAAGAACAAATCAAAGACTTTAAAGTTCAAGTAGCATCTAACGAATTGGATAAGAAAATCTTAAAAGAAGTATCTAAAGATGCGTATGATCCAGACGATGTATTTTTATTTATTGATAAAGACAAGTTTAATCGTGATGAAGAAAGCGGAGACATCACAAACTTTAATGAGGTCATGAGTGAATTACGTCAGGATAAGCCTTACTTATTCAATCAAGCCATTTCATCAAATGATGAGGGTGGTTCAGACGAAGAAGATACGCCACCGCCAAACAACAATTATAAGTCTGGTGGACAAAGTGGCAATGGTAAGCAAAAGGTTGACTATTCAAAGCGTGGTAGAGACTTAGCAAATGAATTATTTGGAAAACAAAAGGAGGAATAAAGAATGAGTTTAAAACCAAAGAAAGTTCAATTCGAAAATGAACAACCAGAATTTTTAAGAGATGCTAAAAATCTTGAGTGGACTGTTGGAAACATCACTTTAGATTCATCTAAATTAACAGAAGGTCAAGTTATTAAAGGTGGAACAGCTGTATTTAAAAATACTGAAACTGACTTATTCGAATTAGTTCAAGCTTCAACACCAGAAACAATGACTGCACCAGTATTAACAGGACATGCAGTTAAAATCGAAGATGTTCAAGTTAATGAACAAGTATCAGCGTTACGTAAAGCATCTGTTTATGAAGAACTATTAACAGGCGTAACAAACAATTTCAAAAAAGCTACTCAAGGACGCATTACATTCGACGTGTAATACGTCCTATTTAATTGCAAATAAAAGGAGGAAATATTAATGGTATTAATTACTGAACACGAAAATTTACAAACACCTACATTACAAGCATTTATTGAAAATGCACCTGCTCAATCTTCAAGACGTTTATCAAATGCTTTTCCTACTGAACAAGTATTCGATATTAACGTAGCGTATAACGTTATTGATTCAACTGGAATTAAAGCAGGTTCTATTATTGGATTTGATGCTGCAACACCATTACGTAAGAAAGGTGATATCCAACAAGTATTGGCTAAGCTTTCTAAAATCGCTCATGCCTACCACTACACAGAAGAAGAATTGTATCGCTACAAAAACTCACGTAACAGTGCTGAACAAGATGCTTTAGTTCAAAATGCTTTATTATCAATCGCTGATTTATCTGAAGGTATTGAAGATACTAAAGAGTTAATCAGAGCAAACATGGTTTACCGTGGTGTGTTTGATTATGAAGATCCAAAATCAGAAGTGAAAATTCAATTTGATTTAGATTTACCAGATGAAGCTAAAACAACAGCAGGAGATTTCTCTCGTACAGATGTTAATCCATTAGAAGTATTAATGAATGAAGTTGAAAAGTACAAAGAGCGTAACAATGGTCAAGCACCTGCTTATGTTGTTATGAATTCTAAAACATTAGCGAAGATTAAACGTAATCCTAATGTTGCTGCTGACTTATATGGTTCAGAGGCTGGAAACAAAATTGTTCGTCAATCTGATTTAGATACTTTATTCACAGATATTGGCTTACCTAAAGTTGAAATCGACGATGCTCAAACAATTATCGAAGGTATCACTGGAGATATTGTTAAGAAACATTTAGATGATGATGTAGTCGTATTACACGCTGCAAACTTAGGTAATACATTAAGTGGTCCAGCCGCTGATAACAACTTCGCAAACGGTAAGTATGTTGTTTCTGTTGTTTCTCAAGACCCAGTTGGAGAGAAAACAATTGTCGGAGAAGTAGCAATGCCTGTATTGAAAAATATCAAAGGTATTTCTATCATCACTGCAAATGAGCAGGCTGACACTGAAGAAGTTCCTGAAGGTTAATTTTAACTTTCTAAAATAATTAAGGAGGTTAAATCAATGGCGAAATTTAAAGTGCTTAAACAAGTTGATGGTAAGAAAGAAAATAAACGTTTCGAACCAGGCGAAGAAGTTGAACTAACTGTTAAGCGTGTACAAGAGATTGAAACAAACATTGATAAACAAAAGAAATTCAAAGGAACAGGTCCTTATTTCGAACGTATTGAAGAACCTAGCGAGTAGGTGATGATATATGTTGGATACTGAAAAAGTAATTGAATACATTGAGAAAATACCTTCTAATCCGTTGTTAGAAGGTATGGGAACTCAAGAATTAGAACAAAATATATTTGATTCTTACGAAGATATTCATTCCTTATATCCAAAAGTAATAATCACAGAACGAATGATAGTTAAACAAATGTTGTACAAACTCGAAGGAGAGTCCAATGGTTACGCTATGTTGAAAAGACAAGGTGTAGAAACACAAAAAATTAATGATGCTAGCGTAACGATGTCTGATAATCTACTTGATCCATATGTGCTTTTCCTAATCAATCAACAATTACAAACTAAATCAGTAGGTCATATTGGGAGATTAATATGATTATATACAGAGATGAAGTTAATGTAATTGTGCCAACGGTTGATTCTAACGGTAATCAGATAAAAGATGACTACGGTAAACCAGCAACTGAAAAGGTATTAACTAAAGCGCACGTTAGGTATGGTATTCAAAATATCTATACTTCTACCGGCGAAGAATACACATCAGTTACTCAAGTTTACATCCCTATATCTGATACAGTTTCAAATATCGATTTAAACGCACGTATTGAGCATATAACACCTAAACATACAAAAGTGTTAGGACAAGTTAAAAAGCTTGAATACGGGCAAGATATTGTAGGGAAACCACATTTTATTAAGGGATATATGTAGATGGCAGATTTTAAGTTCAATATTGAATGGGATGGACTTCGAGAATTACAACAAGAGTTTAAAACGATGAATAAACGTTTTAAGTTAATAATGCTAGATGAAATGGATAAAATTGGTCTAACTTGCGAAGAGTATGCTAAAAAGTTATCTCCGCGTGATTCAAAGGAATTAGAAGATAGTATTCATTCGACTCAAGCTACGATTGAAGGTGGTTCCTTTGTCGTCTACGTTGGTACAAATATGAAGTACGCAGCGTATGTTCATGAGTTAAACAACGTCAGACCAGTAGGAGATAAGTATGAACGTGGTGTGAAAATAGAGGGTTATTATATTGGTGGTCGTGGCCAAAGAACAAGAGATAAACCTAGTGAAAAAGGTTTTCAGCCAGGTCGTAAATTCCTACAACGTGCCGTTATTTTAACTGACCAACATTTTGAAACAGCAATGGAAAGAGCGTTGACACGTTTATTTGAAGGAGGCAGTTAGATGATACAACGCGCTATTAAAAAGATATTACAGGATAGAATACCTGACTTAGAGTGGACAGTTGATTATCGTACTGCACAATCAGAGTTCGGTGTTGTTTATTACGAAGGTGGTTATCCACCAGATAGAAGTGATATGAAATCACACTTGATGAATTATCAAGTTGAAATAAGGAGTCAAAGCTTTGATAAAGCAGTAAATAGGGCTTTCGATACTTACAAAGCTATACATGGAATAGAGAATAGGTTAATGGAAGTCCCAATATTAGAAGACGGTCGTTTAATCAGAACAGATAAACACTTTATTCAATACATTTATGCAGAATCGCCACCAATTAGAGTGGGTGTAGAGAATGACATTATGATCTACACAATAAACTTTTTAGCACTTATTTTGCCTTATTGCGAATAAGTGCTTTTTTAATACCCAAATTTAAGGAGGAATTATAATGCCACAAGAAAAAATTAGTTATGAATTTGGTATGGCTGACTTCATTTTTGATGAAGGTTTACCGACTGAAACGAGATTTGACGGAAAAATGTGTGAAGATGGTTCATTACTACAAGGTGATGGAGGGGAAGTTCAATTAGAGCCTGAATTAGAAGATATTAATTCACCAGACTTCGGTAATACAAATTATGACCAAGTTGTAGTTGGTTGGAATGGAACAGTGACTATTGTCGCAATGAAAGCAACATTAGATTTAATTAGTAAAACATTAAGTGGAACTATTTCACTTGAAGCAGATGGTAAAGTCGTATCAGTTACAGATGCACCTATTGGAGCATCACTTAGAGAAGGTGCTAGAACTTTAAGAATTCACCCAAGAAAAATGGGAGATGATACTTCAGAAGATATCTTCATTCATAAAATCGCTAACTCTAGTGGTATGACTAAATCATTTGCGAATGAACAAGGTAACTACGAAATGGAATTTGCAATGTTCCCTAAAGATTGCGCAGATGCCAATAAACCGAATAACTACTTCTACATCGGACAAGATCCAGATGAACTAGTAGAAGGTGCAGAAGAAGTACCAGCAGGATAAGTAGAGTGAGGGATAACCTCACTCTTTTTTATTTGTTTTTTAATTTATATATCAAAGGAGAAATGACACATGGTACAAGTAGAAATTAAAACATATGAAGGTAACAAGTTAGTAACTGAAAACGTTGAAATCAAAGAAATGAATATTCTTCAAATCAAAAGAGTATCAAGAGAATTAAATAAATTAGTTAAAGATATTAATACAAATGATCACTTAAAGAGTGCAGTAGATACATTCTTCGCTAAACGTAATGAAATCAATGAAGAGAATAGAAGACTTTATGAAGAAGCACTTGAAAAAGCTAAAAGTGACGATGATAAAGTAAATGTTTTTCAATATGACGGTTCAGAGGCGTTCAAACGAGCAGGCGCTCAATTCTTTAAAGATGTATTAGGTTCTTTTGAAATCGTGTTAGAGAACGCACCAGATTCATTACAAAACTTAATTTCACAAGCATCTAACATCAATGCCGATGTAATTGGTCAACAAAACGTTTATACGTTCTTAGATATTATCGATGCAGTTATTGAAGTCAATGATATTCCTAAATTAATCGAACGATTAAAAAAGTCAAAAGATTCCTTCTCAATGGTGTTGGCAGTTCTGTTTCCGAAGAAGGAACAAACGAAGGACGAAGTAATGCCAGCGACATCGAATTAGAAGAAGTCGTCATATACAAGTTAAGCAAAGAACTCGGTGGGCGTGATGAAGTTCTTAGCACGCCTTTTAGTGAGTTGCTAGCATATTTAATGACACACTTCGAAAACGAAGAACGTAAAGCAGAAAAAGAGCAAGCTGATTACTATATGAATTTCATCGCAATGTTAAATAGTAATCCTCAGTCTAAAGACGATATGAAAAACGTTAAGAAGTTCTTGAAAGATATTCAACCTAAAAAGAAAGTTGAAAAATCTTCAAGACCTAAAAAGAAATATCAATGGAATGAAAGAGTACAAAAGAAAATTGAAGCTAGAAAACGTGCCGAACAAAATATGTAAATTAAAAAATAAATAAAAGAAGGGAGGGGTCTTATGGCAACTATTAAGGAGTTGCAAGCCAAATTTAGTGCTGATAAAAGTGGTATGGAATCGTCGTTTAATGCTATCGTTAATCGACTTAATGATATTGAAAAAGCATCTGATCGTGCAGCAAGAAACATCGAAAAGAACATGACTCGCGGCATGAATAGAGTGTTCAAAACGGGCGAAGGTTTTGAAAAGGTTGGTTCAGTATTCACTAATATATCTAAAAAATCAGAAGAAGTAGGTAGTAACCTTACAAACAAAATTACAAAGCCTGCAATGATAGCAGGTGGTGCTTTGGCAAGTATAACTATTGGTAAAGGTTTTGGGCGTTTAGTTGAAATTGATAACGCTAAGGCTAAGTTAGATGGTTTAGGACATAGTAGTGAAAGTGTACAAAAAATCATGGATAACGCCTTAGAATCAGTTAGAGGAACATCATTCGGATTAGGTGAAGCTGCGACGACTGCATCTAGTGCAGTTGCAGCTGGAATTAAACCAGGCAAAGAACTTACTAGATATTTAAGTTTAACAGGCGATGCTGCAGCGATAGCTGGTTCAAGCATGGGAGAAATGGGTTCTATTATTAACAAAGTCCAAACTTCGAACAAAGCTTATAACGGAGAGTTACAACAACTTTCTGAACGTGGTATACCTATTTATCAATGGATTGCTAAGGAAGCAGGCGTTACTGCTGATGAAGTATTTAAAATGGCAAGCGACGGAGAAATTTCAAGTAAGATGTTCTTAAATGCTATCGAAACAAATATCGGTGGCGCAGCTAAAAAAATGGGACAAAAGTCCTTTACTGCATCTCTTGCTAACATGTGGGCAGCAGTTGGACGACTTGGTGCTAGTTTCTTAGATGCTGGTGGTAAAGGTGGAGGTTTCTTCAGTAAAATGAAACCTTTAATGAATGATTTAACTACTGCTATTGACGGAATGGAAGGTACTGCTGCAAAGTGGGGAGAAACTCTAGGGCAAGTGCTTGATAAAGTCGTTAACGGTATCAAAGGTATTGTAGGATGGTATAACAGTTTAGATAAAAACACTCAAAAACTCATAGCAAGTATTATGCAATGGAGTACATTGATACTTATCGGACTTGGTCCCGTCTTAATGATATTCAGTAAGTTAACTGGAATAATTGGCGCTATATTTGGACCGTTTGGCAAGTTCTTAAAATTCTTTGCTAAATTTAGTACTGCTGCTAAAAGTTCAGAAGGTGCAATAATCGGTATTACTAAAGTATTCCCTAAATTAGGTGCAATACTAGGAACGCTTACTGGACCAGTTGGATGGATAACGTTAGGAGTCATTGCCTTAGGAACTGCATTTGTCGTTGCATATAAGAAATCAGAAACATTCAGAAATATCGTTAATGCTGCGCTTAATGGCGTTAAACAAACATTTATAACGATAGGTAATATTATCAAAGGTTTCTTCCAATTGTTTAAAGGAAATGGTCAAGACGGTGTTATAACACTAAGTAAGATTTTACCACCAAATGTAGTTGTAGGACTGACTAATTTTGCTACAAAAGTTAAAACAACATTCTATCAAGTTGTTAACGCAATAAGTAATTTCGCAAAATCAATTGGATCACAAATTAGTTCATTTTGGGCTAAAAATGGTACTGAAATAATGACTGCTTTACGAAATGTAGGTAGTTTCATTTCTACAACATTCAAATTCATTTGGGGTAACGTGATAAAGCCAATCATGACTTTAATTTGGAATTTGATGAAAATTTTGTGGCCAGCCATAAGATTACTGATTGTATCCGTTTGGCAGAACATAAAAGGCGTGATACAAGGTGCGACAAATATTATACTCGGTATCATCAAAGTATTTTCTGCTTTACTCACAGGTAACTGGAGAGGCGTATGGCAGGGCATTGTACAAATACTAAGAGGTGCAGTGAAGCTAGCATGGAATTTAGTCCAATTATGGTTTGTCGGCAAGATACTCAAAGTCGTTAAAGTTGGACTAGGTCTGTTGAAGGGTGTCGTTTCTAAAGGTTGGACTTTTATACGAAACTTCATCAGTAAAACTGCACAATCAATTTGGAATTCCGTCCGAACTAAATTTACTGGTTTAAATAAATCGGTTCGTGGAATTTTCACAAATTTATCTGATTGGTGTAAGAATTTGTGGACTTCATTGAAAAATAAAATTACTTCATTAGGTCAGTCAATATGGGACAATGTTCGCAATAAATTTACTGGATTAAGTAAATCTACACGATCAATATTTAGCAATTTATCTAAATATGCCCGTGATTTGTGGACGAAAATGAAAAACTTCATTACTAATTTAGCACAAAATATTTGGACTAACGTACGTAATAAGTTTTCAGGAATGTCTAAAAGTTCTAGAGAAATATTCAGCAGATTGTTTGAAAGTGCTAAAAATATCTTTACGAATATTAAAAAGAGAGTGACAAGTTTAGCACATGGCGCAAGAGATAATGTCGTGAATGGTTTTAAAGCCATGTATGACAAAGGTAAGTCATGGATAGATAAACTTAAAAACTTCTTATCTGACTCAGTGAGTGGCTTTAAATCGATTGCTAAAAAAGTTGGTAATGGTGTTGCTAATGGTGCAATCAAAGGTTTAAACGCAATGATTAAAGGTATTAATACCTTATCGGATAAGATAATGAATAAAAAGCTTATCAAAAATGAAATACCAGAAGTCAAATTATCTACTGGTACTGGTGGAAGTAAATCTGTTAAGACAAATGCAAAGGGTCAATTACAAGAAGATACTTTAGCAATGGTTAATGACAAGGGACCAGGTAACGGGAAAGGTCGTAATGGACATCAAGAATTAATAAGAGATAAAGACGGCTCATTATTTGCGCCTAAAGGTCGAAATGTAGTTCTTCCGTTGAGAAAAGGAATGGAAGTAATCAACGGTAGAAATACACAAAGTATGATTGAAAATGGAAATATTGCAGCTTTTCATAATGGTACAGGTGATAAGCCACATAAAAAGCATAAAGCAGAAAAGAGACCAAATGCACTACAAGTAGGTTTGGCATCTTTAGACTCTAAATATAATGATTTGAAATCATACGGGACTAAAAAGACTGCTGAACTAGTTGCTAAAGGAAGTAAAGTTGCATTAGATGCTTGGGATTATGTTGAAAATCCAAGTAAGTTAGTCGATACGGTAATGAATCAATTTGGTGTGAATTTTGATGATATCAAAGCAGTATATGGAGATATTATTAAACACAGTTATAACAAATTGAAAAATAGCTTGAAGAAAAAAGTTATGGAATGGTTTGTAGACGCGTCAGACGGTGGTGGAGGTGGATCCAATCCGTTTGCTAATAATCCAGCTTATCACTGGGTTAGAGGGTTCAATCCTCCAAGTCACTATGGACTAGATTACGGTGCTAATACTGGTACTAAAATTCCATCTTCAGTTTCGGGGCGTGTAGTTAAAGCCTGGTCATCTCCATACGGTGGCGGTAATGAAGTTCAAGTTGCAAGTGGAGGCATGGGACATATTTTCATGCATATGAATAAACGATCAGTTCAAGCTGGGGATATGGTAAAACAAGGACAAAAACTTGGAGAAGTTGGTTCTACAGGTAATAGTTCGGGTCCTCACATTCACTGGCAAGTAAATAAAGGAACTTCTTATGCTAGTAATAATCAAGCGATTGACCCATTGAAATGGGCGAAAGATAATCCATCTAAAGGTGGTGGAGGTGGCATGTTAAGCAATGTCATAACTGCCTTAAAAATCGCCAAACTCCCTGTAACTCAGAAATATATCAACGCTTGGATGAAACAGATTGAAACTGAATCAGGTGGTAATGCTAGAGCAATGGGTGGAAATGACGGACTAGCAGACGGAAACGCAATGGGACTTGTGCAAGTTAAACCTGGTACTTTCAAAGCCAATCAAGGAAAAGGTATGGGTGATATTTGGAATCCAGTACACAACTTAGTGGCAGGAATGAACTATGCAAGTAAAACATATGGAAGCAGTTTACTAGATGTTATTGGTCATGGTCATGGTTATGCAAATGGTGGAATAATCAATTCCCCAGAAATAGCTTGGTTAGCTGAAGGTGGATTTAGTGAATCTGTAATTAGTCATGATCCTTCCATGAAAGCACGAAGCAAAGTAATTTGGGACAGAACAGGAGAAATGCTTGGATTCTCAGAAGATGCTCAATTACTTCATGGAATTCTTACAGCAATCAATGAAGGTAACAGCTTACAACAAATCAACAATAGAGATACAAATAGAATTGCTAATAAGGATACAAATGTATACATGGACGGTAAAAGAGTTGCTCAACAAGTAAGCAAACGACAAGGTTCTATGTATAACAATAATTCATATGTATTAGGAGGTGGGTAAATGAATTGTGATAATGGAAAATGGGTTAAATTAATATATAACAACAATAAAACCGTCAATCTCATGGAGAAAGACGGTTTTGATTTTATTGGATTTGATAAACATGAAGTGAATGGAAATACTTTTATTCAAGAGATAAGTGGAGTAGACGGCGCTTTAATGGGAACCACAACATTTGGACCATTCGAACTTAATTTACATTTTAGATATACAGGTGTAGATAGTACGGATATGGATTTGTTTTGTTTTGAACTTGAAAACGAACTACAAAGCAGAGAACCATATTATGTTGTCCATAGTAAAATGCCAGGAATCAAGTATTTTGTTGCTCCAACTCCTAAAGTAGAAAAAGAACCATTAACTATAAGACATAGTGATTTTACAATTACATTTACTTGTAACAAAGGATACTCCGAATCATTGTATGAAACAAACCAATATGACAAAACTTCTGACAAATGGCAGTTCGGTAATGGTTTACTTGTGAATGACGATATTAAATACAAGCATAATACAACTAGCTTTAAAATATTCAATGGTTCATCTGACACGATTGCACCCTTTCCACATCGACATAAGTTAATTATTAAACTTAACGTCAATGCGCCTAAAGGTTTTAAACTTATTAATCGTACAACAGGCGATGTGTTCGAATACAAGAAAGCCATCACTAAAAGCAAACAAATCATTATCAATGGTATATATCCAACGATAGACGGTAAACGTGTCGGCATAGATACGAATCATGAATGGTTAACACTAGCACCTGGATATAACGATATTGAAATAATCGGAACGGATATAACAGAGCCAACTGCTGAATTTATATTCCCGTTTATTTATAGGTAGGTGATTAAATGGATAATTTAATTATTACCAATAGTGCTAACACATTTTCGGAATTGTTAATTGATTACGATTTATCATCGTTCAAATATGAACGTGAACAAAATGCAAGCCGTTCTATATCGTTTACTGCATTCAAAACAAGTTACGCACCAGATATATATGATTTGATACAAAACGAGGCTATTTTATTATGGCGTGGTCAACAATATGTGATTAAAACGACTGATCCAAAAAGTGATAACGTTACATTGACTAACGATGTTGTAGCACATCATATTATGTATGAATTTCAGAATCATTACATCGACAAAGATTTGGAATCAGAAGAAATGAATAACGACAGTGATGAAGAATTACCGTCGCCAACATGGACGTTACAGCAATATTTAGACTTCGGTTTCAAAGGAAATAAGCTAGGTTATTCATATAAGATTGTCGGTAAGTTTGACCAACGTATTGCGATTGATGAAGTCGGCGATAAGAACGGTATAGAGTTTCTAGTAGAAGGTGCTGAACTATTTGGATATATCTTTCATGCTGATAACAAAACAATCTATATCTATGACGAGGATACGTACTATAAAACATCTGATGTTGAGTTAATAGGTGGATATAACGTAGACGAGGCGTCAGTATCGGTTAATACACAAAAACAGAAAACATTTGTTAAAGGTTATGGCAAGAAGAAGTCAACTTCAGAAACAAAGAATTACAGTCCATTTAAACCGCCTAGCTTAACGTACAATGGCACGTTCTTCAAAGAGGGTACTTGGCGCACACAAGTAGTCGGTGCAAGCTATGAGAAACGTTTTGAGTGCAAATGGGGTAATGAAACACTTACATGGTCGCTTAAAAAACTATCACGTGGTGGCTTATTAGATGTCTATTTAGATAATGAGTTAATCGGTCGTTATAGTTGTTATAGCCATACAGCTAGGTCAGAACAAATTGTTATTGCTCGTAATTTGAGTAAAGGTTGGCATACATTCAAAGCAGTACATCGTGGTGCAGACCCTAACGTTAAAGAATATAAAACAGCGCCAGTAATGTATGTTGGTACTGAAAAGTCTACAACGTTAAATTTAACAGCAGTGTTGAAGGGTGAGGACTTATATCATGTGAGCGACACTTATTACTCACCATACTACGATAAGAACAACCCTAAGCAAGCAGCAACAATCTATGATGATAATATTCTTGATAAAGCAGAATTACGCAAGAAACTTATTCAAGAATTAAACGATGAACCAGTGGTCGAGTTATCCACTAACTATCTAGATACAGAACAAATTACAGAACGTGATCTCGTTTATTTCAAACATACTGGATTAGGTTTTGACACGATGTTGAAAGTCATCAAAATAACGGAATCACATCCATTATTAAATTTACCTGTTGAAGTAGATTTTAGTAATAAGAAAACTGATATCATCAAGATACAACAGTCGATAAATAAGCGTATAAAAAATGTAGATAAACAAATCAAGTCGGGTACTCTTGGAGGCTCGACTTTTGTTATGCCTAATTTATATTCCGATAGTGTAGGGGTGGTGTTATTAGATGGCTGAAATTAATATTAGATATCTTCAAGATACTGATGGTGAGCGCTATTTCCCTATGACACATGTTAACGCAATCTTAGGTTTAGAAGAATTTGATAATGGCGATGATGTAGAGAATTTACAACAAATCATTAGAAGTTTAAATACAACGATTTCTACCCTACAAACAAGAGTTTCTACGCTTGAAACAGAAAATGTACAAATGAAACAAGATATAGAGATACTGAAAGCATCAATCATTCCACCAGAGGAGGGCGAATAATGAAATTTAATTTACCTATTGAAATAGGTCAAAAGTTCAGAAAGATGATTATTCAAAAATTTGAGTCTATCGATTTTAAATTCAAAGAAATATTGAACGTATTCAATAAACATAAAAGTGATAAACATGCACATGATGCTAAGAACATTGACTATAAACTAACTAACGTATCAGATCATTTAGACTATCAACGTAGTCGAATAGAAGGATTAGTCTTAGGACATAATGGTGACGGTATACAAGAATTAACAGATAGTCATGTAGCCATTGATAGCACACCGTTTAACGTGTTGTCAGAGCGTCTGTATTATGATTTTAATAAGATTAATCAGACAATGGAAAGTAATTACAATACGCTAAATGAAAAGATTGAACGTATCATCAATGTAAATGATTATGGTGCAGATCCAACAGGACAAGAAGATAGTACAGAGGCGTTTAAAAAAGCATTTGCTAATGGTGGCAGACATGTACACATGACAGAAGGAACTTATATAGTAAGTGGTTTGAAGTTGCCTAATAACACAATTTTAAGTGGAGAAGGTAAAGAACAAACAATTCTTAAACTTTCAGATGAAGCACCTGCAGAAAGTATTGTTGTTACAAACTTAGATATGAATGGTGTAGCTGAAAATATCGGAATTGAAGGTTTTTCAGTGGACGGTAACAGAACAAGACAGGGTGACACATTAAAAGCGACTGGTGGCTCACGTTCATCTAACGTTAGATTTGCAGGTGTTAAAAAAGGTTTTATCAAAAATATCAAATCATTCAACGCACTATTACATGGTATTGATGTGACATACGCAAGTGATGAATATGGTTATCCTGGTGACGGTGTACGTGTACAAAGACACTTAGAATCAGAATATATCTGGGTAGATAATTGTGAAACTTATGCCTTTGGTGATGACGGTATCACAACACATCATAGTAGATACTTATACATCACAAACTCATACTCACACCACCCATTCAAAGGTGGAGGAAACAACAACGGTATTGAGATTGACGATGGTTCACAATATGTTTATTTAGACAGTAATAAAACAGAAGAAAACTTCGGTGGACTTGAAATTAAAGGTCATGGACCAATTAGTGCTGCAACAGGCGTATTTGTCAATAACCATATGTCAGTTAAGGACAACCGTTCTTACAACATTAGACATATTGGACACCATAGAGCAGGAGATACGCAATCCAAAACTGCGTTTAATGTAATGTTGAATAATTGCACATCTATCACGCCATATAGAAACGGTGTGTATCTAGACTCAGACCCTAGAGCATTAGTTATATCTGCATATAGAAATGTTCAAATTAATAACTTTACAGCGATTGGCGACGGTACATTTACAGCAGGACAACCAGTTGTGACAATACAATTCAGAGCAGAGAACGTTACAATTAACGGTATTAATATTCAAGGTTTCATAAATGCGAGCGAAGATATTAAAATTTTCGGTGGAGGTAATAGACCTAAAAAAGTTACGATATCAAACGTTAATATTTATAAGTCGGCTAATACTGGTATTGCCAACGGTTCAAGAGTATATGATACGAAGATTATTGGTGGTAATTTAATCGGTAATGGTACAGGAACAGGCGTATTTAGTTATAACAATACGATGCAGATTATAGGTGTAATGGCTGAAGGTTATACAAATGCTGCCGACATCACTTCCAGATTATACAAAACTGTACCAACTGTTACAAAGGGTGGTTTCAGTGGTGGCTCAACAGGTAGTGCAGCAGTTGCAACACGTTCGGCAGTAATTGCAAGTACAGGTAACAGTTATGCTATGAGTGATAGAAGTTGGGTGGCAGGTTCAGGTGCAGGCAGTAAAGCGTATGGATCACGTAGTTCAGTTCTTAACTCACTCGAATCGGAAACTTCTCCAGGCAAGTATTGTCAAACTGCTGTTAATAGTAGGGGCTTAAAAATAGATGAAAACTATATCTTCGCAATGGGGTATGGTACAGATGGTGCAAGAACAGAAAATACGACATTTACAGTTAAAGGTACTACAGGAAACGTCAAAACTAAAGGTACAGTTTCATCTGGTCAAAACTTTGGGGACTATGCAGAGTATTTTGAAAGTCAAAGTGGACAAGCAATTCCAAACGGTACAATCGTAACATTAGATGGTAGATTTATCAGAAAAGCACAAATTAATGATAAACCAATTGGTGTTATATCTGGTACAGCAGGCGTAATTTTAGGTGACCAAATGTTCCATCATAAGGACAAGTTCTTAAAAGATGAGTTCGGTGTAACACTTACTGAATGGCAAACTAAAGAATGGCAAGATGATGAAGGTGTAACATATTCAGAAAAGGTAGAAGTACCAATACCTAATCCAGATTACGTAGAATATGAAGATGATTATATCCCACGTTCAGAACGTCCAGAGTGGAATGTAGTTGGTTTAGTTGGACAAGTATTCACAAGATTTAAGGGAGAGTTAAAACCTAACGACTATATCAAATCTGATAACGGTATAGGTGTTCGTGACAATGTTAACGGTCATTACAGAGTGTTAGAAATTACAAAACCGTACGATAGTGAAAAAGGATATGGCGTAGCAGTCGTATTAATAAAATAAGGAGTGATGACATGGTAAATGGTATAGACAAAAAAGCCTTATTTAGATTAAAAGCAGAACCATATTTAAAACCAATCTCTGATCTAGGGGTTGGTTTTTATAATTTAGATGAAAATACTGCAAAAATTGAATTTCAGTTGTATAACTCGAAAGGTACTTTGCAAATTAGCGATATCAACATTGATGCATACGCTTATTTCGAATCAGCAAATGGTAGTGTATCTGATGTTATAGATTTAGAAGTAATAGACGGGTTAAACGGAATTGTTGGTATCACACTTGATAAAGAATTCTTACAAGCTAGTACTGATACAAAAGTAAAAGGTCAAGTTTATATTGGTGTGAATAATGTTGATAATAACCCTAAAAATAGTGAGGTAGCAGTCTTTAGAGAGTTCACTTTTGAAGTTGCAGACGCGTTGATTAATAAAATTTCTTCATTCACGAAGATTGAATATATAAGAATGTTTGATCAGTTAAAAGCAAGAATATTACAACGTGTAGAAGACATTGAACGAGCTATTGCGAATGGTGCTGATTATGTTGCAGAAATGATACATGTTAAAGACCAAGCAATTACACAAATCAATCAAACTGTAACTGACGGTAAAAACTATATAGACGATCTGATTTCACAATCACAAACGAACATTAATGATACAACTACAAGCGCTATTAGTGATGTGAATACTGCTAAAAATAATGCTATTTCAACTATGAATAACAAAGTACAGGAAAATATAAACAGTATCGAAAATGTTTCTAACGATACCATTGTACATGTTGACGATAAGTTGAATGAATTTAACCAAGCGATTGAAGAAAATAGCTTCGTTCAACCAACAGATGTAGATAATAAACTGAATGAATTACAATGGCAAAAGTTCAAATTATTACAAGACAATGGGGATAGAATTAGAATTTCAAATGTAGATCCAATAACACTTGGTACAGGTTTTTATCAAATGTGGAATATGAAAAACCCACCATATGGAGGGGATAATAATGCTCAGTATTGGAATGTTGATGTTGTTACTGCTTATGACAATATAAAGCAAATTATCGCTACAACAAGTTATGATGGCAGGATGTTTAAAAAAAATGTCCATAAAGGTGAAGATAGAGGTTGGAAAGAACTCACTATTAACCAAAGTGATACTGGTTGGATTCCATTACAACTCCTTAATGGCGCTACTGGTAATACAGCATATAAAAATGTAGGAGATAATGGTTTTGACTGCGCTTATAGAACAATTACAAATGGGAGTATGACTAAACGATTACTTAGATTAAACGGGAGCAATTTGTCAAATAGTCAAGTAGTGGCACAATTACCTAATAACTTCTGTAAAAACGCACAATCTTTTCCTATTAGAGTTAGTTCAGGTGTGAGTTGGTACGGTGCTTATATCACTGTAAGACCCAATGGACAAGTAAACTTTTATATAAACGGTGAAAACACGAATTGGAATAATACAAATTACATGTATGCCGAAATTGTATGGCACGATTAAGGAGGGAACTAAATGAAAATAGTTTATTTATATGACGGTACACCTTTCATAGTTGAGTTAAACGATGAAGGTGAATACGTTTATCCAAACGATGAATATACAGAAGTAGCACCACCAGAAGGTATTTATCAACCGTTCTACTATGATGGTAATGAATGGATAGGTACAAGTAAAGAAGAGTGGGAAAGTAATCAATCTAAACCACCAATCGAGCCTAAAGTATTAGAGATGTTGGTGTCACAGCTACAGTTACAAATGATGATTGGTAATATGAAAACAAAAGAGTTAGAAGATAAATTAAAGATTACCGAAAAGACTTTAGCAGATACAGTCATGAAAGTAACAGAACTAGAAAACGAATACGGAGGTAATGCCTAATGTTTCCACCATTTGAAAGTATAAAATATTTTTATGATATTAATTGTTATACAAATACAGATATTAAAATTTATTACGATTACGGTTGCATAACGAAAGAGCAGTACAAAAAAATCACTGGTGAAGATTTACCTGAATAAACCACAAGGCACTGATTAAGTTCAGTGTCTTTTTTATATAAATAAAACAAAGAAAGTGGGTGTTGTATGAATAAGTATGATATTAGCGACAAGTTAGCAGTAGGTTTCATGATTTTCTATGGTTTGTTTTCAATTGAACGTTCCGTATATTGGTTTGAAACATTTAGTACAGTAATAAACGAATCGCCTTTATATAAAGGTATGCATGAAATATTACCTTTGCAAGTGTGGGCGATATTACTCATGTTATTCGGTGTTTCACTCATTTTAGCAGCTATATTTTATCCAAGAGTTAAGTTGAGTAATCTATGCCAAAATTTTATGTTATTCGGTGGTGTAGGTGCGTGTTTTGTTCACTTTCTAATGTCGGCAGCTAGTATGTCGAATGGTTCGCCATTATTCTTTTCTGTTCAATATCTAACGTTGTCGACTGGTTATATTTATATCGCCTTTTTAGGAGGAGCAGAACGCAATGGAAAAAGATGATAGATACTACGTTCCACGTTATGAATGGGAACGAGGACAGGGAAAGTTAAATCAAAGAATAAATGAAGTTGATCAGAAACATTCAAACTTAAACAGTCGATTATCTACAAAAATTGAACTACAAACACAATTACAACAACAAACATTGGATAAACAGAGTGAAAGTAACGAGTATCTAAAATCTTTAAATATAACCATGTCTGAATTCGGACAACGGGTTGTAGATTTAGAGTATAAAACGTCAGCAAACATTGAAGACATTGCAGAAGTTAAAAATATCGTAGAACAACGAAAGAAAGACAATAAAGATATCTGGGTAGCCATTATTGGTGGAATTGCTGTATTAGGTTCAGCAGCACTAGGGCTTGCACAATTATTATAAGGAGTGATTAAATGGCAATTTATAAAAATAAAGATATTGACGTTAATATCAATGAACGTAATGTTGATATTGGTAATATTGACGCTAATTTTTATACAGAAGATATTAGTACCAGTTCTATTAGAATTACCATAAAGAACAATAAACGCAATGTTGATTTAAGTAATACAAACTTAAGACCTAAATTAGACCTGTTACATAGTGATGGGTCTATTTTTATTGACGAAGATATAAATATTGTATTACCAGAACAAGGTATCATTCAGTACAAAATAAGTGAAAGAGTTATCAAGCACCCAGGTAAAGTAAATGCTAAATTATTTCTTAAAAACGAAACACAATCAGTCCACATTGCAAATTTCCATTTCTTCATAAAAGATAGTGGTATTACTGACGTTATTGACAAAGAAATTACGGTAAATATAGTGGATGATAGCGTAAGGAAAATTGTCAGAGAAAATGCCATAGAAATTTTAGGTAATGATTTTGAACAAAAATTGAATAATGATGTGGTAACTCATTTGGAAAGTAAACCAGAGTTATTTAGAGGAGCTAATGGCGATTCAATAACTGTAAGATCTAAATATACTAATAGCGAAGGAAATATAGTACTGACATTTTCTGATGATACAACTATCGTAGTACCTAAGGGCAAAGATTTAAAGTTTAACGATTTAACAACTTCTCAAAAACAAGAAATAAAAGGCGATAGTGGAGAGTCAATCACTGTGAAATCCAACACAATAAACAGTAACGGAAATACATTAGTGGAATTCTCAGATGATTCTACTGTGGAAATACAAAAAGGTAAAGATGGCAAAGATGGTAAAGACGGTAAAGATTTAATATCTAAGTTATATTCATTCAAACTTAGCACATCTAAACCATTTGCTGGTTCAGAATTAGATGTTTTCTATAATCAAGCAAATGTAACAATCAGACTCCAAGCAGTAAGTGACGGCTCAGCTAACAACATAACAAGTGCAGATACACAAATCGCACAATTACCTGCGAATGTTCCAAAACCTCTTGTAACAACAAGAGCAGTTATAACCTCTATATCAGGTGGTCAAGCAGTACAATACACAGGGAATATTATAGTAACTTCGTCAGGATCTATTAATGTTAAATTTGATAAAAATGGAGATAAGATAAGTCAGTACTTTGGGGGTTCTATTTCTTATCCAGTAGGAGAGGTTGTTCCTGTAAATTTTAATAAAGGGTTCAGTAGAAAATATACTTTTCCTGAACCCGATGTTTTAGTGACTCAAGGGTGTGACTATAAAGATGGCTATATTTTTGGTGCTGTTATCAAAAATAATGATAATGATATTGCTAAAAGTATACAGGTTATAGATATCAATAATTTGAGTAATAGTTTTGTTGCACAGGGTGATTTAGGCGTAAGTATGGGACATGCTAACGGTATGAGTGTTGTCGGAAAATTTGGTAATGAGTACTTATTATATGTCGCTCATTTATATGAACCTACAATTGTTCCTATTTATATAAATATAGTCACAAAAACTGCTCGTGTTGGAACTGGTATAATAACCCTCAAAAGCGAAACTAATAGCACTATAAAAACAAGTTCTATTGATTACTTCAAAAAAACAAGTGTTGGTTATGAATTTGGTGCATTTTGTGTAGGGCAGTATTATAATTTCGAAATTTTTAATAACTATCTAGATATTCCAAGAGAAATTATAGGTACTAAATTATTCACAATTATTAGTAATCCACAAATAGTAAACGATAGAAAAGAGTTACTTAATGATTTGTATAATCAAGTATCAACACATCAAAGTAATAGGTTTGTAAATGGTAAATATTTGATGATACAACAAAATTCTAATTTTTCTAGTGTCATTGAATATGAAGTTCATAACGATAGCAAATCATTAAAAAGAACAGGTCGATATTGGTCAGCTTATAAACCTAACAAAAAAAGGTTTGAAATTGAATCGATATTTGAAATAGATGGTGTTTTACACGGAAATATTTCAGAAGAAAATTTCGACGGTGCAGGTTACGACAATTATATTATATCGTTTGATTTACATGAAAAAGAATAAGGAGGCATATAAATGAAAATAAACTGGAAAGTGCGTATTAAACAAAAGTCATTTTGGGTAGCCATTATATCGGCTATCCTTTTATTTGCTCAACAAGTGTCTGGCGCATTCGATTACGACATCACAGTGTATACAGACCAAATAACGAATATCGTTAACAGTGTGTTAGGTGTGTTGGTGCTATTAGGCGTAGTACAAGACCCGACAACGCGTGGTATCAAAGATAGTGAACAAGCACAACAATATCATCAACCAAAGTAAAGTCGACTGAATAGTCGGCTTTTTTTAATACAATAAAAGGAGTGTTTTAAATAATGAAAAAACGTGAAGGTGTTAAATGGGCAGTAAGTAATATAGGGAATAGACTTACAGACGGTCAACCATATGGCGCACAATGTGCAACTTTTATAATTGAGTTTACTAAAAAGCATTGGAAAGTTCATCCAACAGGAGATGCAAAAGACTTTATAAATTATAAATGGCCAAAAGGTTTCCAAGTTATTAAAGGTAAAAATCAAATACCTCAACCTGGTGATATTTTTGTAGTTGGAGGAAAGCACGGTCATACAGGTATTGTAACTGAAGCTAATGGTAAATATTTTAATAGTATAGACCAAAATTGGTTTAACGCTAACTTAAACACGGGTAGTCCGGCAGCATTTGTAGAAGACCATGAATATACAGACTTTTTAGGTGTTATCAGACCACCATATGAAGATGCTGAAAAAGGTGCAGTAAAAAAAGCAACTAAAATAGAAACGATTAATAAAACGATTAACTATAAAATGGCTAATCGTTCAGGCAATTTAAAGGGTGTAGTTATTCATAATACAGCAGGTAGCGCTACTGCTAAACAAGATTATAATAATCTTCAAAGCACTTCTGTTGCTCGTTATGAAGCTGGTATTGCTCATTACTATATTGATAGAAATACAGTTTGGCGTGCGATTGATACGTTCAGTGTTGCATGGCATACAGCTAATCAAGAAGGTAACAATAGTTATATTGGCTATGAAGTGAATGAGTCATTAAATGCTAGTGATAAAAATTTCTTAGCAAACGAACAAGCAACATTTAAAAAAGCAGCTGCTGATTTACTTTATTATGGTCTACCTGTTAATCGTTCTACAATTAGATTACATTCTGAATTTGTACCAACTGCTTGTCCACATAGAAGTATGACAATTCATACAGGTTGGAATCCAGTTACAAAAGGTGCTGCACCATCTAATATTGTTAATCAGTTAAAAGATTATTTCATTAAGGAAATTACAAAGTATTATAACGATCCATCATTACCTGCAGGTAGTCCATCAACTGATGCGGTTGTGAAAGAAACAAAACCATCAACTGTTAAACCAAATCAAGCTAAAACAAATACAGTTGTTTCTAAAAATGTTGGAAATGGTTGGAAGAAAAACAAATACGATATTCTTTGGAAAAAAGAAAAAGGTACATTTACTTGCAAAGCTAAAGATGGAATCGTTACAAGATATAAAGGACCAAGTATTCATAATCCTATTGCTGGTGGATTAGAATATAGTCAATCTGTTAACTACAATGAAATACAAGACTATGAAGGTTATATCTGGATTAGTTGGGAAGTATACAGTGGTGCAACTGTTTATATGCCAATTGGTAAGTCGAATGGTAAAGGACAACGAGTTGGTAGTGCTTGGGGTACTTTTAAGTAGCAAACATGGTATAATCAATTTAGCTATTGCTTGGTTATAACTGAACCGTCGTACATTACAAAACCCTATCTAGCGGAAACTAGGTAGGGTTAATTTTTTGTGAACTAGATGAAACCAAAACTTTTAGCTATAGTAATACATACACCAACAATTGCAATCATCCATCCTATAATTGTATTTCTATCTTGTTTTGATTCCTTTTTTAGTTCCTTATTATTTTCTAATAACATAACTTTTATATCTGAACTTGAGGGCAATGAATCTACTTTTTTATCAAGCGCTTCGAATTTGCCATCAATTCTTTTTTCAAATTGTTCGAAAGCATCTTTAGTAATATATTCGCTCATTGTACCCACCTCTTTCTTATTAAAATTCTCTTCTTTTAAAACTTCTCTAATTGATTTCTTTAATACCATTATATCATGTTTATTAAATGATGAGTTAGTTGGAATGCTAGTTCCTTCTATTTCTTTAAACATATGATTTATAACTTTTTGTTCTTCATTACTCATTAATTTACACCTCTTCGCATTAACCTTAAAGGGAATGTAAACTTGCCTATTTCATTTTCAGTGTCATTTAATATGAAATAGAAAGGATCGTTATATAAATTATTTTCATTTAAAGCGTTTGGTAAATATAGTATTTTTAAGTAAGTCCTTTTTACATTATCTAATTCAATAAAACTAGGAAGACCTATTCCAAAGTCTTTCTTGATACCACTATCATTTTTTATTTGAGTAGCATGCATACCATCAAATCTATATTCATTATTATGTAATTCTGAATATGTAAGCAAAGCAATAGCATCATTATCTCTGATGGTATTTTTAATATTATCTAAACCACCAATTATCAATTGAATTAAAATTGACCAATTATTATCAGAGAAATCATTAATTTCTACCAAATTGTCGATATATTCAATATCATATTGTTCTTCTCCTGTATACAATGCACTATATTTCATATTAGAAATAAATAAGTTGCTTTTTATATCCATAATATACCTCCCAAAATAAATACAATTATCATAATTTTACTATATTTAAGGAGAGTAGATATTAATTTATTCTTATGGATAAAATAAATATTTAAAGTATATCTTATAATAGTTTCAAAATAATTTCTAGATATGGAGATATAACTAAACCCACCAAATTTAGGTGGGTTATTTATTTTGAAAATAAATTATTTAAGAAATCTAAGATTGAATTTTCTTTTAATTTAATTATTTTTGCTTCGTCCCATTCGTTTTTTAAATAACTATTAACCCATTCCGATATTTCTTTTATTGCAGTATATTCGAGTTGTAGTTCTGGATCATATTTGAATTTATTTTCGTAAGATTTTTTATTATAATACTCGGGATTTCCACTTGCGTAATAAATATGGAGATAATCCAATTCGATTTCATACATATCTAATAAATAATTAATATTTATATGAGAGAATTGCGACTCCTTAATTGCAATATCAAAATCAATTGTTATCTTACTCTTCCTCAATTTATCATTATATGTTTTGTATTCTTCCAAATCATCAGCTTTTATAGGAAAGTAATTTCTTAATTGTTGTATTGCAGATTGGGTATTTAGGTATGATTTATTATAGGAATCTTCATATTCCTTATAATTATCATCATTATATTCGATTCGGGCAATCTTCGAACTTTCTAGTCTAAAGTAACTATTTTCCTTGTTTAATAAAACTAAAGAATCACGCACATCTTGTATCCATTTAACTCTTGAAGATGTTATTACATTAGCTTCTATCTGTAATTTATTGTTTCGTATAGTAATGAAATTATTTACAAATAAAGCTATTAGGGATATCAGTATTGTAAGTAAAGGTATTATCATTTTTTAATCTGTCTCCTTTTTCATATAGATACAATAATATTACTCTATCTCCACAATACAATCCATACTCAATAGCACTCTCTCACCATTCTCTATTACCTCTAACTTATTTCGTTCACTATCAAACCTATTTATCTCACATTCAATAGATTTATAATATCCATTTTCCCAATACTTAATAAGTGCTGGTGGATCATAAAAAAGTTTCTGTGCTAATACATCGTTTAAATCACGTAACGTTTGTTCATCAAATACTGGCTTAGCAACTTTGTTTTGGTCTTCAATAAAACCTTTAATAGTTTCATACTGCTGGGGCATAGTCGCAAAAGGTTGCCATTTAATCATTGTTCTACCTTTTGGTATATCCTTATTAAGATATTTACTAGGTATCTTTCTGTAATCAGTCTCATATTTGTAGGGCTCTGGTAAGCCTGGATTAATGATTTTCAATTTAAACACCTCACATATAATTAGTAGTATCATTATACGAACAAATGTTCTGTTTCGTAAAGGGAAGGTATGTTTATGTATAAGGGGGCAAAAAGGGGGCAAAAAGTTTGTTTTCATATGAACTAATATGAAATAATCATTGGATAAAACCTGTGTTCAAGTTTGCTAATTACTATACTTGGACACCCGTAAACTCATGCGAAAATCACATGTATTTCATCATTAGAAAAATAATAAGATTCCTATCGCCCGTATGCCATTGGCTACGGGCGTTTTATTTTTGTTTAAAAGTGAAAAAGGGTTGTTCATTTGTAATCAATACTTAATCTTTATAACCTATCCAGTATACTTTATATATGATAAAATGTTTTAATATATTATTTAAGAATATATATAATACATATTTATTAGGGGGATGTATGAAGATTAAAAGCAAATTATTGTTAGCTATTGCATTTACGAGCTTGACTGCATTGAATTTGAATTTGCATGCTGACGCTAAGGATGGCGGCGGTAGTGATATATCTAAAGACAAGACACCTAAGATACAGAACGTAGAGGTTGAACATAGAGATTACGATAAGAAATCAAGCAAGGTCCAAAAAGAAGTTGCAAAATCTTCAACGGCTGCCATGAATTATGTTTATTCATTGGAAGGCAAGGGTTGGGATTTTGATGGCTACTACGGTTGGCAATGTTTTGATTTAGTGAATTATTATTGGAATTATTTATATGGTCACGGTTTACATGGTGACTATGCAAAAGATATTCCAACTGCTAATAATTTTAGTGGTGAAGCTACAGTGTACAAAAATACACCATCATTTGTAGCACAACCAGGAGATGTCGTTGTATTTAATGAAGATTTCGGATCAGGTGCTGGACATACAGCGATTGTGTTAAACGGTAATGCAGATGGTAACGTCATGCAATTTACAAGTTTAGATCAAAATTGGTATGGTGGCGGTGCTGACAAGACAGAAGTTGCACAACGTATCACGCATGATTATGAAACTGAAATGTGGTTTATAAGACCAAATTAAGCAATCCATGATGATTACATAAGATAATATAAACGTCTGAACAAAGCAATTTGTTCAGACGTTTTATATATTGTGTCAATGGATATTGTCGTTTATGATAATATTCTTTTTTTTTTATGAAATATAACGTAAAATAGATAGGAAACATAATATTAGGGAGGACAGGCATGGTTAAAAATAAAGCACAAATCATAGCACAATTTAAAGCTCAATTCGATGCGTTTATGAAAGAAATAGATATCGAATTTGAACAATATGATATTTATGTTCAAGCATTCTCGCATTCAAGTTTTATTAATGACTTTAAATTAGATAAATTAAGTCATAATGAACGTTTAGAGTTCTTAGGAGACGCGGTGTTAGAATTGACGGTGTCACAGTTTTTATTCAAGAAATTTCCATTACTTCCAGAAGGTAAGCTCACTAAACTGCGCGCATCAATTGTATGTGAACCATCACTTGTAACATTTGCAATGAGTTTAAATATGAACGAATTACTTTTACTTGGTAAAGGTGAAGAAAAAACAGGTGGTCGTGAACGTCCATCGTTAATCGCCGATGCATTCGAATCATTTATTGGTGCATTGTATTTAGATAAAGGACTTGAAATTGTTGAGCAATTTTTAGAAAAAGTTGTATTTCCACATGTCGTTGATGAAAATTATACTGCGAATCGTGATTATAAAACAGAATTGCAGGAATTTATGCATCGTCATAATAAAGGCAATATTACGTATCATTTATTAGATGAAAGTGGTCCAGCACATCACAAGATGTTTACTTCTGAAGTACTATTAAATGGCAAACCTTTAGAAACAGGAAAAGGTAGAACGAAAAAAGAATCAGAACAAAATGCTGCTAAAAAAGCGTTGAATAATGGTCAATAAGGGGTAGTTTATGGTTTATTTAAAATCAATAGATGCATATGGATTTAAATCTTTTGCTGAACATACACATGTAGACTTTGATAATGGTGTAACAGCTATTGTCGGCCCAAATGGTAGTGGTAAAAGTAATATTACGGATGCTATAAAATGGGTTCTCGGTGAGCAATCAGCAAAAAGTTTACGTGGATCTAAGATGGAAGATGTTATCTTTAACGGGTCGAAAGAACGTAAAAAGTGCCAATATGCAGAAGTAAAATTAACATTGGATAATCATTCAAGAAAATTAAATATAGATGAAGATACAATAACAGTTGAACGCCGCTTATATAGAAATGGTGACAGTGAATATTATTTAAATAAAGAACGAACACGCTTAAAATCAGTTCTTGATCTATTTTTAGATTCAGGTCTTGGTAAAGAAGCTTTTAGTATTATATCTCAAGGTAAAGTTGATGAAGTCTTAAATGCTAAACCTAGTGATAGAAGATATCTCATAGAAGAAGCAGCTGGCGTATTAAAATATAAAAAACGTAAAAAAGAAGCGACGCAAAAATTAGACGAAACAGAACAAAATTTAAATCGTGTTGAAGACATTGTATTCGATTTAGAAGCTAGAGTTGAGCCTCTAAGAGAAGAAGCTGCCATTGCTGAAGAGTATATTGCTTTAAAAGAAGAAATGAAAAAGAGTGATATTACTGTAACGGTATATGATATTGAAAGTTTAAATAAAGATTTTAAAAAGCTTGAACAAGAAATTGAGCATTTTCAATATCAAAAAGAACAAAAAACAAATGAATTAGACGCTATGACATTTGAATTAAATGAAAAGAAAAAATCGAGAGATCAGATTTCTAATCAAATACAAAATGATAACAAGGCATTAGTTGAAGCGACTGAATCATTAGAAAGATTTACTGGTCAATTAGAAGTCTTAAAAGAACGTCAAAAAAATAGTGATGCGACAAATGAAAGACTTGAAGAAGAAAAGCAAGCTTCTCAAACGAGAATTAACAAAATTACTGAACAAATTAAAGAAATTGATGCAGAACTAAAAGAATTTAAAGATAGATATCAAGTATTAGTGCAAGAAATTAATGGACTTGAAGGTCAATTATCGAATCAAGAAGGTACATTTGAAGAGAAAATTGAACAACTGAAAGATCGTTATTATCAACTAATGACAGAGCAATCAGACATTAATAATGATATTAGATTTTTAGAAGACAAATTAGCAACACATCAAGAAAAGCAATCAAGATTAGATGGCAGACAAAAAGAAGTATACGAAGAACTTCAACGCGTTTGGGAAGATAAATCAACTTATACAGAAAAGCTACAATCTGTTGAAAAAGAACTTCAAGAAACAACTGAAAAATATAAAGCTGACCATAAGTTGTTAAAAACTAAAGAGCAAGCATATAAAGATACGGAGTCAAAACTTTATCAAGCGTACCGTTATACAGAACAAATGAAGACGCGTATTAATACGTTAAAGAGTATGCAAGATGAATACTCCGGATTTTATTCTGGTGTTAAACATGTGCTGAAAGAAAAGTCACTCAATGGTATAGAAGGTGCAGTTGCTGAAATTATCGATACACCTTCGAAATTGACAACAGCTATTGAAATAGCGCTAGGTGCTTCTTTGCAACACATTATTGTACAAGAAGAGAAAGATGCGCGTTTAGCGATTAAATATTTAAAAGATAAAAAACTAGGTCGTGCTACTTTCTTACCAATGAATGTGGTTAAAAAACGATTTATACCACAATCTGTTATCGAGCAAATTAATGATCAACAAGGCTTCATTACAGTAGCTTCTGAAGGTGTTAAATATGACGAGAAATATCGAAATATTGTAGAGCATTTGTTAGGTAGTACAATTATTGCTAAAGATTTAGAAACTGCCAATCAACTTGCGAGGTTAATTCAGTTCAAGCATAGAATCGTGACACTTGAAGGCGATGTGATTACGCCAGGCGGGGCTATGACTGGTGGTGGCAAAGAGAAGAAAGCAAGTTTGTTATCACAAAAAGATGAACTGAAAACGACTGAAGATAAGTATCAGAACTTTATGCAACAAACAACTCAAATTGAGGAGAATGTTAAAGCATTAAAACAAGAAGTTCAAAATATCGAACAGTCATTAACTGAAACACAAGAAAAAGGTACTGAATTAAGAGCTAAAGAGCATGAGGTAACGTTACAATTAGATGCAGTATTAGCTAAAGAAAAACGATTAAAAGACGAAAATGAAACGTTTGAATTTGAAAAAAATGATGGCTATAACTTTGTGAAAGGTCAAGAAACATTACAAGAAAAACAAAATAAACTTGTAACGATTAAACAAGATATAGAGAAAATTGATAACGAAATCAATCAATTAAATGCATCTCTTTCACATAGCAAAGATAGTGAAAAAACTATTCAAAATACATTAAATGAAAAACGTTCAAATCTTGCAGTTGAAAAAGAACGAAATCGTTTGAAAGAACAAGATAAGAAACGACTTAAAGAAGATTTAAACGAATATGAACATACGTTAACTAAGATTAATGACCAAATTGAATTAATCAATTCTGATGATTATATGGGTAGCGGTCAATTTGAAAAAGTCGAAAGTCAAATTCAACTATTTACAGCTAAAAAGCAAGAAATAGAAACGAAAATGATGGATGATCAAGATAAATATAAATCTATTCAAGAAAAAATCGAGCAAATAGAGCGCGATACGCAATCTATGCATCAAAGTATTTCTGGTTTAGAAACAGGATTACAAGATATGGTTAGTAAGCACTCGAAAATAGATATTATGATTGAACATCAATTGACACACTTAAATGAAACGTACCAATTAACTTTTGAAAAAGCACAATCATTGTATGAAATGCCTGAAGATATTTCAGAAGCAAGAAAAACTGTTAAATTAACGAAAATGTCTATAGATGAACTTGGACATGTAAATTTAAATGCGATTGAACAATTTAAAGAAGTTAATGAAAGATATACTTTCTTAAGTGACCAAAGAACAGATTTATTAGAAGCAAAAGAAACATTAGAACAAGTCATATTAGAAATGGATGGCGAAGTATCAACTAGATTTAAAGAAACATTTGATGAAGTGAATCATCATTTTGGAAATGTGTTTAAATCACTCTTCAATGGTGGACGTGCTGAGTTACAACTTACAGACAAAGATATTTTAGATGCGGGTGTTGAAATTGTCGTACAACCTCCAGGTAAGAACAGACAATACTTATCACTACTTAGTGGTGGGGAACGTGCGCTATCTGCAATTAGTTTACTCTTTGCGATATTAAAAGCACGTACAGCGCCTTTTGTAATTCTAGATGAAGTTGAAGCTGCATTAGATGAACAAAATGTCATAAGATATGCAGAATATTTAGATCAGCTCAAATCAGAAACTCAATTTATCGTCATTACACATAGAAAAGGTACAATGTCATACGCGGATAGCTTATATGGTGTTACAATGCAAGAAGCGGGCATTTCTAAACTTGTGAGTGTTAACTTAAAATCAATTAAAGAAGAAGAATTGGAGGCATTACAATCATGAGTTTTTTTAAACGATTAAAGGATAGATTCTCTCCTAGTGAAGAAAAAAACAAAGAGATTGAAAACCAAGAAGAACAACCAGTCCAAGACTTAGAACCTGAGTCTAATGAAAAAGAAAATCCTGAAGCGGTTCAGTTTGACGATGGATTAATGTCATTAGATGAGTTCGAAGAATGGGAATCAGAACAACTTGGTGCTAAGTTCAAACAAGGATTAGAAAAATCTAGAGAGAACTTCCAAAATAAATTAAATGATTTATTAGCAGTGTATCGTAAAGTTGACGAAGATTTCTTTGAAGCATTAGAAGAAATGTTAATTCAAGCAGATGTTGGATTTAACACAGTTATGGAACTTGTTGATGAATTACGTATGGAAGCTAAACGCCAAAATATTAGTGAAACATCTGAATTAAGAGAAGTCATCGTTGAAAAAATAGTCGAAATTTATGTACAAGATGATGAAGATATTGATCGAATGAATATTGAAAATGACCGATTAAATGTTATATTAATGGTTGGTGTTAATGGTGTTGGTAAAACGACGACAATTGGTAAATTAGCACACCGTTATAAACAAGAAGGTAAAAAAGTTATGTTAGCAGCTGGAGATACTTTCCGTGCAGGTGCTATTGAGCAATTGAAAGTTTGGGGAGAACGTGTTGGCGTAGAAGTAATTAGTCAAAAAGAAGGTTCTGACCCAGCAGCAGTTATGTATGATGCTGTAAATGCTGCTAAAAATAGAGGGGCTGATATTTTAATTTGTGATACTGCAGGACGATTACAAAATAAAGCAAACTTAATGAATGAATTACAAAAAGTTAGAAAAGTTATTGATCGTAATGTACCTGGCGCACCTCACGAAGTATTATTAGCATTAGATGCGACAACTGGACAAAATGCATTATCACAAGCTAAGTCATTTAAAGAAGTGACACAAGTTACAGGTATCGTATTAACGAAACTTGACGGAACAGCAAAAGGTGGTATCGTGTTAGCGATACGTAATGAATTACAAATTCCAGTTAAATTTGTAGGACTCGGTGAAAAACTTGATGACTTACAACCATTTGATGCAGAAAGCTATGTTTATGGATTATTTGCAGATATGATAGATGCGAATGAATCTGTTGAAAATACTACTGAAGAAGCTGATCAAAATGACGGAAAATAATGAACTTATAAAAACAATGAGAATGAATTACTTATTTGATTTTTATCAAGGTTTATTAACTGAAAAACAACGCAATTATTTAGAGTTATATTATTTACAAGATTATGCACTAAGTGAAATTGCAGAGACATTTCATGTGAGTCGACAAGCAGTATATGATAATATAAAACGAACAGATGAATTATTAGAAGAGTATGAAACGAAATTACAACTCTTTAAAAAATTTAAAGAAAGACAATCTATTATTGATGAATTAAAAAGATTGTCAGGAGATAATCAAGAACTTAATCAAGCGATAGAACGCTTAGAAATTCTTGAATAGGAGGAGAAATTTATGGCATTTGAAGGGTTATCCGAAAGACTTCAAGCCACGATGCAACGCATCAAAGGTAAGGGTAAAGTTACAGAGTCAGATATTAAAGCAATGATGCGTGAAGTACGATTAGCATTATTAGAAGCAGACGTTAACTTTAAAGTTGTTAAATCTTTTGTAAACACAGTATCTGAACGCGCGTTAGGTGCAGATGTTATGCAATCTTTAACACCTGGACAACAAGTCATCAAGATTGTTCAAGATGAATTAACAACTTTAATGGGTGGAGAAAATAGTAAAATTAATATGAGCAGTAAACCACCTACTGTTGTGATGATGGTCGGTTTACAAGGTGCAGGTAAAACAACAACTGCAGGTAAATTAGCATTATTAATGAGAAAAAAATATAACAAAAAGCCATTACTTGTTGCATGTGATATTTATAGACCAGCTGCGATTCAACAATTACAAACAGTTGGTAAGCAAATTGATATACCTGTATATACTGAAGGCGATCAAGTAAGTCCGAAACAAATTACTGAGAACGCGTTGAAATATGCGCGTGAAGAACATTTAGACTTTGTTATTATCGATACAGCAGGTCGTTTGCATATTGATGAAGCATTAATGAATGAACTTGTAGACGTTAAAGAAGTATCTAAACCAGATGAAATTATGCTTGTTGTAGACTCTATGACAGGTCAAGATGCTGTTAATGTTGCAGAATCATTTGATAATACATTAGATGTAACAGGTGTAACATTAACTAAATTAGATGGTGATACACGTGGTGGTGCAGCACTTTCAATCCGTTCTGTTACTGAAAAGCCAATTAAATTTATTGGTATGAGTGAAAAGCTAGATGGACTTGAATTGTTCCATCCAGAACGTATGGCATCTAGAATTTTAGGTATGGGTGACGTATTAAGTTTAATTGAAAAAGCCCAACAAGGTGTCGATGAAGAAAAAGCTAAAGAATTAGAAAAGAAAATGAGAACATCTTCATTTACTTTTGATGATTTCTTAGAACAATTAGAACAAGTTAAAGGTTTAGGTTCGTTAGATGATCTGATGAATATGATTCCAGGTGCTAACAAAATGAAAGGCATGAAAAATGCTAACATGGATCCTAAACAAATCGATAATGTTCAAGCGATTATCCGTTCTATGACTTTAGAAGAAAGAAATAATCCTGACATTTTAAATGTTTCTAGAAAACGTCGTATTGCTAAAGGTTCAGGTCGTTCTTTACAAGAAGTAAATAGATTGATTAAACAATTTGGCGACATGAAGAAAATGATGAAACAATTTACAGGAAGCAATAAAAAAGGTAAAAAAGGTAAACGCGGTGGAAATCCATTCCAAGGCATGAACTTACCGTTCTAATAGAAGCGTGACGCATCTATAATATAGAGCAAAGTTATGGCAGCTATCTTTAAGTGATCATGCCAGCTTTGCTCTCTTATTTTGCATGAAATTTAAATTGGTAAAGAGAAAACACTTTACAAACAATTTATATCCTGTTATAGTATTTACTTGTAGAAAAGAAATTATAAATGAGTAAGGAGTTTTTTAAACATGGCAGTTAAAATTCGTTTAACACGTAAAGGGTCAAAAAGAAACCCATTTTATCGTATAGTAGTAGCAGATGCACGTTCTCCACGTGATGGTCGTATTATCGAACCAATCGGTACTTACAATCCAGTTGCTAAACCAGAAGCAGAAATCAAAGTTGACGAAGAGTTAGCTTTAAAATGGTTAGCTGACGGTGCAAAACCTACTGATACAGTTCGTGATATCTTATCAACTCAAGGTATCATGGAGAAATTCCATAATTCTAAACTTTCTAAGTAAAGCGTAGATTATATTGGAAAAATTAATACAAACAATTATAGTACCGCTCGTAGATTATCCGGAGAACATCAATATATCTAAAGATGAACAAGATTCTAGCATTACGTTCAATATAGACGTTCATGAAGAAGACATTGGCAGAATTATTGGTAAGAAGGGCAGAATGATTAAAGCAATTCGTACAATTGTGTCTGGTTCAATGAACGAGCAAGGCAAGAAAGTGTTTGTAGAAGTTAATTAAGAGTACCTAATTGGTGCTCTTTTTTATGTTAATAATGAAAGAAACAGTTGAGGAGGCACAGCTCAATGAATGTTGAAATAGGCAAAATTGTTAATACACATGGTATTAAAGGTGAAGTGAAAGTATTATCAGATTCTGACTTTACCGATGAACGATTTCAAAAAGGTCAAATTATTACAGTTAAGAAAAATAATGAATCATTTTCATTTACTATAGCATCACATAGAATTCATAAGAATTTTCATCTATTAACGTTTGAAGGTATTCATAACATTAACGATATCGAACATTTAAAAGGTTCTAAAATTTATCAAGAACAATCAAATGAAGCGATTGAACTTGAAGAAAATGAGTACTACTATTCAGATATTATTGGTTGTACAGTATTTGTTGAAGAAGAAGCGTTAGGTAGAGTAATTGAAATTATGGAAACAGGTGCGAACGATGTATGGGTCGTTAAGGGAGATAAAGAATATTTAATTCCTTATATTGAAGATGTGGTTAAACATGTTGATGTTGATCTGAAGACTATTAAAATTGAACCATTAGAAGGTTTATTAGACTGATGAAGATTGATTACTTAACACTGTTTCCAGAAATGTATGAAGGTGTACTCAATCATTCCATAATGAAACGAGCACAAGATAAAGAAATTGTTCAATTTAATACTGTGAATTTTAGAGATTTTGCGAATAATAAACATTCACAAGTTGATGATTATCCTTATGGTGGCGGACAAGGTATGGTCCTTAAACCAGAACCTGTATTCAATGCGCTTCAATCATTAGATAAAGATGAAAATACGCGCGTGATTTTAATGTGTCCACAAGGCGAGCCATTCACACAAGCAAAAGCGGAGTCTTTATCAGAAAGCGATCATATTATTTTTATATGTGGTCATTATGAAGGCTATGATGAACGTATTAGAGAACATTGTGTAACGGATGAAATCTCAATTGGGGACTTTGTATTAACAGGTGGAGAACTTGCAAGCATGACAATGACAGATGCAATCGTAAGACTAATACCAGGTGTTCTCGGTAATCAAGTATCACATGAAGATGATTCATTTTCATCTGGATTATTAGAACATCCTCAGTACACAAGACCAGCAGATTATGAAGGCTTAAAAGTACCAGATGTATTATTATCTGGGAATCATGCCAACATTGAAAAATGGAGACATGAACAATCATTGTTAAGAACACAACAGAGAAGACCAGATTTGTTAGATAGTTATCCATTAACAGAAGCGGATAAACGTTTCTTAAATGATAACAAAAAATAGATTGAATCAACTTGTGCAATGTGATATATTAATATAAGTGTGTGAGCACAAATTCACTATGATCCGCTGCTAGCATTTATATGAAACAATTACATTGGGCAAGAACATAGTCAGAAGGAGAGAATATAATGAGTAATAATAAGTTAATCGAAGCAGTAACAAAAGACCAATTACGTACGGATATTCCAACATTCCGTGCTGGTGACACTTTAACTGTACACGTACGTATCGTTGAAGGAAGCCGCGAACGTATCCAAGTGTTCGAAGGTGTAGTTATTAAACGTCGTGGTGGCGGAATTTCTGAAACGTTTACAGTTCGTAAAATTTCATACGGTGTTGGTGTTGAGCGTACATTCCCTGTACACACTCCAAAAATCGAGAAAATCGAAGTTAAACGTCGCGGTAAAGTACGTCGTGCGAAACTTTACTACTTACGTAGCCTACGTGGTAAAGCTGCTCGTATTAAAGAAATTAGATAATATAAACCTTGGCATTGCTTGCTAAGCGTTTAAGTGTTTGGGACATATATTCCGACACAAAATAAATAAGCATATCACTGAACTGATTACTCAGTTGCTGGTGATATGCTTATTTTTTATTTACTAAAATGGGTCGAATATATTTAAGTTTACTGCTTCGAATTCACTTTTCTTGTGAAGACAAAGCTTAAAATAATTGAAACAATTGAAACCAAAATCATCGTTTTAAAATAGGGTGGTTGATAAGTGATTTCTATATCTTTGTCTTGTTGTTCTACATCAATACCTGTCATAATATGATTGACTTTATGAATGGCTTTGTCTTTACCGTCTACTTTAGCCTTTAAGCCCTCTCTATACGGTATATTGATGACTGCTTTTCCTTTTTTATGTTCTTGTAAAGATATATTAATTTTCCCGTTTGTTTCATGGTAAGTATAATGCTTCTCTTTATGAGCTTGCTTCAATGTTTGATAATTTTCACCATATAAACCTTGTAACTGTAATTGATATTTCCCATTCGTTAATGAGATAAATATTTTACCATCTTTAGGTACTGGCACACGATAAAGTAAATCATCTTGATTCATGCGATATTTTGAATCTTGGAAGAGACGATTATTTGGATAATCATTTACTTGAATCGTAAAGTTTGATTGCGGTAATTCACGTTCTAAATGTAACATCAAATATAAATCTTGATATTGATTCGTTAATTTTTTAGGTAGCTGAATCGTTAAACCATCTCCATTTCGAGGCACGGTCAACATGTCATCTTTATAATCGGCATCACGCGTTGTAATGGTCGTTTGATTTAATAGATTCGGTGCTTTGTTTATTTGCGCATTTCCTTTATTTTTATCGGTTGTAACAACACCTTTAATCATGGCATGTTCAAGATCTAATGGATTATCAATATCATGGGCATCATAATATTGATCGGTTACTTTAACAGCAGGTAATGGTTGCTCGTTTTCTAATATTTGATATTTGCCATCGTCTTGAATTAATTTAAAGTTTGCTGGCGATGATTTCTGGTACGATTTCTTCATTATATACTTTGTTGACCAAAGGCTGTATAAGTTTGATCGATCTTGCATATCGCTATAACGACTTAACGATTCATTCTGTAGATTAACTTTTGCATCTTCAAAAAGATATTGATTCAAACCACCATCAAATATACTCGAGTATAAACTAAGACCTTTAAAATGTTGATACATAGGAGTGTTATCTTGTGTTAATACGCGCCAACCTAATCTTTCATCAGGATTCAATTGTTGATTTAAATGTGATACATGACTTCGTTGTAGGCCACTATCAAACGTACTTGCTTGAATAAAGAATTTATTCGCACGTCTTTCATGATCATCGTGATAGATTTGGTTCTTACTATGATCTTTTGAGACTAAGAAAGAAGTTAACAATATCAAAGCCGCAAATACAAGTGTTAATATACGTGTAAAATGTTTTATAGTTAATACGAGTAATCCTATTATAAATAGAATAGGTACCATCCAAATCCAACTGACATAATCTTTAGTTATATAATAACTTGAAAAGATAACAACAAAACATGGTATAGCCGTGATGATATATTGCTTGATGCCGATTGATTTAAAGTAATATGCGTAACTCGCAATTAAACCACTAGAAAAGAACGTTAATAAATAATGCCATCTTTTTTGTGGAGCAGAAAAGCCATTAAAAATACTATCTACATAAGGTATGAAACTCGCTATCATTAAGATAATCGTGAAAATACTAAATAATCTATAATAATAATGTTTGTATAGTTTTATTGTTAAAAGCGCTTGAATGGCTATAAAAAGTACAACAATTAAATAATTGTCATAGAAAATATTGTCATGTTTATTGAAGTTAGACAGTAATGGAATCGTTCCATTATAAATTGCACGATTATTCCCAATGAAACTATGGGCAGAGTGGAAGAAAATAAATAAACTACTTCCAAGTCCAAGTATACTCGCTACTACAAGTAATTTAAGTTGTTGTATTCTTGGTACGATATCTGCCTTATGTTGAAAAATAAATCGATAGAAATAGTAAATGAGTCCTGTTAAAAATTGATAGTATGCAAAATAAAAGTTATTGATAAACGTTAAGGCAACGATTAAGATAAACATGCCTATTTTTTTATCTTTTAAAAATCTTTCAATACTGAATAATAATAATGGTAATAGCATAAAGACATCACTAAAGAATGGCCAATATACAGTAAACCTAAAATAAATAGTAGAAACTGCAAATAGAAAAGCAGCAACTATCGAAGCAGTTCGATTTAAGCCAATCTTCTTAACATATAAATAGGTAAAACTCATAATTAAAAATGACTTTACGATTGATATGACAATGGCATTCTGAGCCCAAAATAACATGTGGTCCGTATTAAAATGAAAGATAAATGAGCCTATCCAAACAAAAATGACATTGATAATGAACAAAATATTCGTAGAGAAGTAATACGACAAATCCATAAACATATCTCCACCAAGACCTAAATCAGTTGAATAGAAAAATGTTCCGTGTGTCCAATGTTCATACAGATACATTTGTATTGGCAACATTTGTTCGATACCATCATTTGGACCAGTAAAAATAATACCATCTTTAAAATAGCGATATAGTATATAACTATGACCTAAAATGGCTAAGATACCGAAAAGCAAAATGTATTTGAAAATAGCGTTGTTATTTAAAAATGTTTTTATTTTATTTATCATTTGATTCACCTATATGTGTTATTCGTGAGATTTAAGGTTTGTTTGTTGAATAATATATTTTGGTCTATCTTTTGTTTCATAATAAATACGACCAATATATTCACCTATGACACCTAAACTAAATAATTGAAGACCACCTAAGAATAAAATCGCGGAAATAATTGTGAAATAACCAGGTTCTTCGATGCCATGTATCATAATATTTATAAATGTTATTAAAATATATAGAAGACAGATAAACATTGTAATACCACCAAAATAAAAGCATAGTCGAAGCGGTTTATTATTAAAACTAACGATACCATCAATTGCGTAATCGATTAATTTAAAGTTGGAATATTTAGAACGTCCTTGATTTCTATCTAGATGATCATATGTAATACTTGTCTTATTAAAACCAACCCATTCAAATATACCTTTAGAGAATCGGTTATACTCTGTCATTTTAATGATAGACTCAACAACTTCTTTAGATATTAAGCGAAAGTCACCTTCACCGCTTTTTAATTTAACATCAATCATATTTCTAGATAATTTATAGAAAATTTTAGCTGGGATTCTTTTTAAAAATGACTCTTTGTCGCGGTTGCGTAATGCGACGACTTGTTGATAGCCTTCAAGGTGTAATTCGATCATTTGTGGGATTATCTCAGGTGGGTGTTGAAGGTCTGAATCCATGATGATAACAGCATCTCCTATACTGTGCTCAAGGCCACAATACATAGCAGATTCTTTGCCGAAATTTTTAGAGAAAGATATGTATTTAACATGTTTGTCTTTTTCTGATAGTGATTGAATTAAATTTAGTGAAGCATCTGTAGAACCATCATCAACAAAAATGATTTCAAATTGATGTGGCAAATTTAAAAAGACGTTTGATACTTTTTCATGTAAAATAGAGATATTAGTTTCCTCATTATAAAGAGGAACTATAATTGAAATAAACATAACAAACCTCCTATATAGATATGGTTAATATATCATATTTCGATAGTTTAAGATAAGAAAGGATAAATATAAATGACAATTCAATGGTTTCCAGGTCATATGGCCAAAGCGAGACGCGAAGTAACAGAACAATTAAAGATGGTAGATGTGGTATTCGAATTAGTCGATGCACGTATTCCGTTATCTTCAAGAAATCCAATGATTGATGACATTGTTAAACAAAAACCTCGTGTTGTAATACTTAATAAAAAAGACATGTCAAAACAAAGTGAGACAGATAAATGGACGCAATACTTTAAAAATCAAGGCTTTTTCCCAGTTCAAATTGATTCGAAACATGGTAAGCATTTAGGTGAGCTTATGAAAGCTGCACAAGCTGCCACTAAAGAAAAATTTGATAGAGAAAAACGTAAAGGTCTTCGTCCGAGAGCAATCAGAGCTATGATAGTTGGTATTCCGAATGTAGGTAAATCAACACTTATTAATAAATTAGCCAAAAAATCAATTGCTAAAACAGGTAATACACCGGGTGTAACGAAAAAACAACAATGGATTAAAGTAGGCAAAGAATTAGAATTGTTAGATACTCCAGGGATTTTATGGCCGAAATTTGAAGACCAAACAATCGGTAAAAAGCTGAGTTTAACTGGCGCAATTAAAGACAGTATTGTACATTTAGATGAAGTTGCGATATATGGATTAAACTTTTTAATCGATCAGGATCCAGAAAAATTAAAACAATTTTATCAAATTGAATTACCTGAAGACGGTGACGTTATTGGTTTGTTCGATCAAATAGGTAAAAGAAGAGGCATGTTAAAACGTGGTAATGAAGTAGATTATGAGTCTGTCACTGAGTTAATTATTAGAGATTTACGTAATGCTAAAATTGGTCATTACTGCTTCGATATATATGAAGAAATGAAGGATGGCATGCATGAAACAGAAGAGCATTAAAGAAATTGTTGAAGAGATTAATCAATATTTAACGATTCAAGAAGTTGAAGCATCGCCTTATAACGAAGATGAACGTAAAGGTGTTCAAAATGCTTTGAGCAAACGAATCAAGCAGTTAGAAAAAATAGAACAACTTCACCTTAAATATATTCAAATGAATCAGTATGAAAAACAAGTATTAGACTTAAACAAAGATGCTGTAATTTGCGGAATTGATGAAGTAGGGCGAGGTCCACTTGCAGGCCCAGTCGTAGCAAGTGCGGTCATTCTTGAACAAGACCATCAATATTTAGGCATTACAGATTCGAAAGCTTTATCACAAGCTAAACGTTCTTATTTCGAACAAGAAATATATAATCGTGCATGTTCAGTAGGTATTGGCATTGCAACTGTTGAAGAAATTGATGAACTCAATATATATGAAGCAACAAAGGTAGCGATGCAACGAGCAATAGATCAATTATCAATTAAACCAGACCACTTGTTAATAGATGCGATGAAGTTAGATAATGGCATTCCACAAACATCTATTATAAAGGGTGACTTAAATAGTGTTTCTATAGCAGCAGCGAGTGTGATTGCTAAAGAATATCGTGATAAGTTAATGTCTCAATATCATATAGAATATCCTGGATATGATTTTGATAAAAATAAAGGATACGGTACAAAAACACATTTAGAAGGGCTCGAAAATTATGGTATTACACCGATACATCGTAAAACGTTCGAACCTATCAAATCAAAAGTGAAATATTAGTCTAACAATTCGTAAAATTGGACTCTCCTTGTTTACAATAACGCTTACATTTTCTATAATTGAGAAGTAAGCAAACATTATTGTATGTATTAGGAGGATGGAGAATGAATATCCATGAGTATCAAGGTAAAGAGATTTTTCGCTCTATGGGCGTAGCTGTACCTAATGGTTCAGTGGCTTTTTCACCTGCTGAAGCAGTAGAAAAAGCGAAAGAATTAGATTCAAATGTATATGTTGTTAAAGCGCAAATCCATGCTGGTGGACGTGGTAAAGCTGGTGGCGTTAAAATTGCTAAATCAATTGATGAAGTACGTGAATATGCTAAAGAATTATTAGGCAAAGTACTTGTTACACATCAAACTGGCCCTGAAGGTAAAGAAGTAAAACGTCTTCTTATCGAAGAAGGATGCGATATTCAAAAAGAATATTACATTGGATTCGTTATCGATAGAGCTACAGATAGAATTACTTTAATGGCTTCAGAAGAAGGCGGAACTGAAATTGAAGAAGTTGCTGCAGCAACACCTGAAAAAATCTTCAAAGAAGTGATTGATCCTGTTACTGGATTAATGCCTTACCAAGCTAGAAGAATAGCATTTAATATTAACATCCCTAAAGAATCAGTTAACAAAGCTGTTAAATTAATGATGTCTTTATATAATGTGTTTGTAGAAAAAGACTGTTCAATTGTTGAAATTAACCCACTTGTTACAACAGGTAGTGGTGAAGTATTAGCACTTGATGCAAAAGTAAACTTCGACGATAATGCTTTATTCAGACATAAAGATATCGTTGAAATGCGTGATTTAGAAGAAGAAGATGAAAAAGAAATCGAAGCTTCTAAATACGACTTATCTTATATCGCACTAGATGGAAACATCGGTTGTATGGTAAACGGAGCTGGCTTAGCTATGGCTACGATGGATACAATTAATCACTTTGGCGGTAATCCGGCTAACTTCCTTGACGTTGGGGGCGGCGCAACAAAAGAAAAAGTTACTGAAGCATTCAAAATCATCTTAGGTGATTCACAAGTAGAAGGTATCTTTGTAAATATCTTCGGTGGAATCATGAAATGTGATGTCATTGCTGAAGGTATCGTAGCTGCTGCTAAAGAAGTTGAATTAGATATGCCTTTAGTTGTAAGACTTGAAGGTACTAATGTTGAACAAGGTAAACAAATCTTAAAAGAATCTGGTTTAGCAATCGAGCCAGCATCTATCATGGCTGATGGTGCTCAAAAAATTGTTAAATTAGTTCAAGAACGATAAGAAAGGCGGAGAGTTACGTGAGTGTATACATCGATAAAAATACAAAAGTATTAGTTCAAGGTATTACGGGTGCAACAGCACTTTTCCATACTAAACAAATGCTAGAATACGGTACTCAAATCGTTGCTGGGGTAACACCTGGTAAAGGTGGGCAAGTGGTTGAAGGTGTACCAGTATTTAACACTATAGAAGAAGCAGTCGCTGAAACTGGCGCAACTGTTTCAGTAATATATGTACCAGCTCCATTTGCGGCTGATGCAATTATTGAAAGTGCAGATGCTGAATTAGACTTAGCTATTTGTATCACAGAACATATTCCTGTTATTGATATGATTAAAGTTAAGAGATACTTAGAAGGTAAGAAAACACGCTTAGTAGGACCAAACTGTCCTGGTGTGATCACTGCAGATGAATGTAAAATTGGTATTATGCCTGGTTACATCCATAAAAAAGGTCACGTAGGCGTAGTTTCACGTTCAGGTACATTAACATATGAAGCGGTTCATCAATTAACTCAAGCAGGTATCGGTCAAACGACAGCAGTTGGTATTGGTGGAGACCCAGTTAATGGTACAGACTTCATTGATGTATTAAAAGCATTTAATGAAGACGACGAAACATATGCAGTTGTTATGATTGGTGAAATCGGTGGTACAGCTGAAGAAGAAGCAGCTGAATGGATTAAAGCTAACATGACAAAACCAGTAGTAGGATTCATTGGTGGTCAAACAGCACCTCCAGGAAAACGTATGGGTCATGCTGGTGCAATTATTTCAGGTGGTAAAGGTACTGCATCTGAAAAAATCAAAACTTTAAATGACTGTGGTATTGATACAGCAGATACACCATCTGTTATCGCTGAAACACTTATAAACCGTATTAAAAAAGAAGACGGTTTATACGAAAAATGTCTAACAGTTAAATAATAATCATATATATAAGTACAGTGTCTTTCTTCAATAGAAAAGCACTGTGCTTATTTGGTGTTTAAATTTATATATCCCACTAATGAACTGAATTTTAGTTTGTTAGTGTTTTTTTGTAGACAATATTAAATGCATAAACTATAATATATGTAAAATATTAACAAACAGGAGTGAGGCATGAATCACAACAATGAAACAGCATATGTAAATGCACTAACATCAAGATTAAATGAAGACAGTCATGATATTGAAATCATGTATAAATTTAAAGGTTATGAAGGCGAACAACTAGTAGAAAATCTACTAAAGCAACAACATCAAATTGTGTTTAGTCATAATCTTGAATTTGTATCTTCAAATGCAGTACAAATAGATTTTTTAATCATACATAACAGTCAAATAAGTATATTAGAAGTTAAACACTATTATGGTGATTTCGAAATCTATGACAACTATATAAAGAGTTCTTATAATAAACATTACACATCACCATTTATACAATTATACAAAGCTAAAAATACCCTCCAATCAATACTTCAAGAAATCAATCTAAACCTACCAATAAATCACTTTTTAGTATTTTCAAATCCCACATTTACACTAAGAAACCACATACCAAACCGCTCGCAAGTACTATTGCGCTCTGAATTTTATAAATTTCCACATATAAGAAACCAAAACAAGATCGTTAGCCGCCCGTCCAAAACAGAAAAAATCTACATTATAAGAGGTGTACATTTATAAATGATTATCAAGAAACAATTTTGAAATTAATATACAGTGGTTTTACGACTAATCAAATTCACAAGATGATTCGTTATGATCCTGAGTTAAATTTTCTTTCATATAGAACTGCGTTTATTGATTTTGTATATAAAAGTGGTTTTAAAGAGAGAACAATATTAACGATGTATCACAAATATAATGATAGTCATATAGATAAAATACGTTCTTCATTAGAAAAAAGAAATATTCAAATGGTGTTTTCTGATGAGGATTGTTATCCAACTTTATTGAAGGAAATTTATGATTATCCGCTTGTACTTTTCGGAATGGGTAATATGTCGTTATTGCAAAATAAACAAAAATTGGCTATAGTCGGTTCAAGGAAGGCTACACAATATTCAGAACAAATTTGTGATGCTATCGTGCCAGAACTGGTTAAGTCTCATATTACAATTGTTTCTGGAATGGCAATGGGAGCAGATTATTTTGCACATTTAAAAGCGATAGAGTATAGTGGTCAAACTATAGGTGTTGCTGCATTTGGTTTAGATTACCATTATCCAAAAGCGACACAATATATAAGTGAACTGATGCGTAAAGATCATCTCGTCATATCTGAGTATTATCCAACAACAAAAGTTCAAAAATGGCGTTTCCCAGAAAGAAATCGTATTATTAGTGGATTGTCACAAGGTGTATTAGTAACTGAAGCAAATGAACGTAGTGGTTCTTTAATTACGATAGACTTGGCATTGGAACAAAATAGAAATGTATATTGTTGTCCTGGTACGATTTTTCAATCTTTAAGTAAAGGTGGCAATAATAGAATAAAAGAAGGTGCCAAGCTCGTACAAAATGCTCAAGATATCATTGAGGATTATTGTATATTTACTGAACAAAAATAAATTTTATAAAATGTTTTAATTGACAAAGCTGAATTTATCAGTTTATCATTTACATTTGTAATCAATAGAATAGCAAGGGGGACTTACTTTGGCAGAAAATCTTGTCATCGTTGAATCGCCCGCAAAAGCAAAAACCATTGAAAAATATTTAGGAAAAAAATATAAAGTCGTTGCATCTATGGGGCATGTTAGAGATTTACCTCGTAGTCAAATGGGCGTAGATGTTGAAAATAATTATGAACCTAGATATATTACGATTCGCGGCAAAGGGCCAGTTGTAAAAGATTTAAAACGCTATGCAAAAAAAGCAAAAAACGTTTATCTCGCAAGTGACCCCGATCGTGAAGGTGAAGCAATTGCGTGGCATTTAGCACATATATTAGATATAGATGAAAATAAAAAATCAAGAGTCGTATTTAACGAAATTACAAAAGATGCAGTAAAAGATAGTTTTAAGCATCCTAGAGAAATAGAACATGAATTAGTTGATGCACAACAAGCGAGACGTGTACTAGATAGACTTGTTGGGTATAACATTTCTCCAGTGTTATGGAAAAAAGTTAAAAAAGGTTTGTCAGCAGGTCGTGTACAATCTGTTGCATTAAGACTCGTTATAGATCGTGAAAACGAAATTAATAATTTTAATCCAGAAGAATACTGGACAATTGAAGGTTTATTTAAACATAAAACTAAAACATTTAGTGCGAAGTTTTTACATGAGAAAAGTAAACCCGTTAAATTAAAAAATGAAAAAGACGTACAAAAAATTACAACACAATTAGATGGGGATAAATTTGAAGTTACGCAAGTTACTAAGAAAGAAAAATTAAGATATCCTGCGAAATCATTTACAACTTCATCTTTACAACAAGAAGCATCACGTAAGTTGAATTTTAAAGCTAGAAAAACAATGATGTTAGCACAACAATTATACGAAGGTATAGATTTGAAAAAACAAGGTACTGTTGGTTTGATTACCTATATGAGAACGGACTCTACACGTATAGCTGATAGTGCTCAAGCTGAAGCAGCATCATTTATTGAGAAAGAGTACGGTAAAGAGTATTTATCTAAAGCTAAAGCAGAAAAAGGTAAACAAGGCGCGCAAGATGCCCATGAAGCAGTTAGACCGACAAGTGTGGAACGTACACCAGATCAGATGAAAACATTCTTATCTAGAGATCAATATCGATTATATAAATTGATTTGGGAACGTTTTATGGCAAGTCAAATGGCACCTGCTATTGCTGATACAGTTGCGGCAGATATTACTCAAGGCGATTTGAAATTCAGAGCAAATGGTCAAACAATCAAATTTAAAGGGTTCATGAAAGTATACGTTGAAGCTAAAGATGATACTGATGAAGAAAAAGAAGGTAAATTACCACCGTTAGAAAAAGGTGATATCGTTACGGCTGAGAAAATCGATCCTAAACAACATTTCACTCAACCACCACCACGATACACTGAAGCACGATTGGTTAAAACTTTAGAAGAATTAAAAATCGGTAGACCTTCAACTTATGCACCTACAATCGATACGATTCAAAAAAGAAACTACGTAAAATTAGACCAGAAAAGATTTGTGCCTACAGAGTTAGGAGAAATCGTACATGAGTCAGTTAAAGAATACTTCCCTGAAATTATAGATGTTGACTTTACAGTTAACATGGAAACATTGCTAGATAAAGTAGCAGATGGTGAAATTGAGTGGAAGAAAGTCATAGATATGTTCTATGAAAACTTTAAAATCGATGTAGCAAGAGCAGAAGAAGAAATGGAGAAAATTGAAATCAAAGATGAACCAGCTGGTGAGGATTGCGAATTATGTGGTTCACCAATGGTTTATAAAATGGGCCGATACGGTAAGTTTATGGCTTGTTCAAATTTCCCAGATTGTAGAAATACTAAAGCGATCATTAAAACGATTGGCGTTAAATGTCCTAAATGTAAAGAGGGCGAAGTTGTCGAACGTAAATCTAAAAAGAATAGAGTATTCTATGGTTGTTCAAGATACCCAGAATGTGATTATACATCATGGGATAAACCTTTAGATCGTTCATGTCCTAAATGTGAAACAGTACTTGTTGAACGTAAAAAAGGAAAATCAGCTCAAGTTATATGTCCAAATTGTGACTATAAAGAGCAAGAACAAAAATAGTTATAATACAGTGCAAAAAGTTATTTTAATGATAACTTTTTGCACTTGTTTTTTGATTTAATGTTTTAATAGTAAAACGTCACTAATTTTTAAAATTTATCATCACTTTATCATTTGATTAAATTCAGATTTGTTATACAATTCAATATGGAATAAAAAATTCGAAAATCAAGGAGGCATAAATAATGACTTCAATAAATGTTATCGGTGCTGGATTAGCAGGTTCAGAAGCGGCATACCAAATTGCCAAGAGAGGATTCAATGTTAATCTATACGAAATGAGACCGGTAAAACAAACACCAGCGCATCATACAGATAAATTTGCAGAACTTGTATGTTCTAATTCTTTAAGAGGTAATCAGTTAACAAATGCGGTCGGTGTCTTAAAAGAAGAAATGAGACAATTAGATTCATTAATTATAAAAGCAGCGGATAATGCGCGTGTTCCAGCAGGAGGTGCACTTGCTGTCGATCGACATGATTTTGCGGGATACATTACAGATACGCTTAAGAATCATCCGAATATTACTGTAAAGAATGAAGAAATTACTGAGATACCTGATGGACCAACAATTATTGCAACAGGTCCTTTAACGACAGAAAGTTTAACGAAACAAATCATGAATATTACGGGTGAAGAACAACTGTACTTCTATGATGCGGCTGCACCAATTATTGAAAAAGAATCAATTAACATGGATAAAGTATATTTGAAATCACGCTATGACAAAGGCGATGCAGCATACTTGAATTGTCCAATGACTGAAGAAGAATTCAATACTTTTTATGATGCACTTATAAATGCTGAAGTTGTACCTTTGAAAGAATTCGAAAAAGAAATTTATTTTGAAGGTTGTATGCCATTTGAAGTAATGGCAGAACGTGGTAAGAAAACTTTATTATTTGGTCCTATGAAGCCTGTAGGTTTAGAAGATCCTAAAACTGGTAAAAGACCATATGCAGTTGTTCAATTACGACAAGATGACGCAGCTGGAACGTTATATAATATTGTAGGATTCCAAACACATCTAAAATGGGGCGCGCAAAAAGAAGTTATTTCTCTTATACCTGGATTAGAAAATGTTGATATCGTACGTTACGGTGTGATGCATCGAAATACATTTATTAATTCACCAAACGCGCTTAAAGAAACTTATCAATTAAAATCAAGAGAAGATTTATTCTTTGCTGGTCAAATGACAGGTGTAGAAGGATATGTTGAAAGTGCAGCGAGTGGACTGATTGCAGGAATTAATGCAAGTAAACTCGTTTCAGGTCTTGATCCAATCGTTTTCCCTCGAGAAACAGTAATCGGAAGTATGGCTTATTACATTACACATGCAAATAATAATAAGAACTTCCAACCTATGAATGCGAACTTTGGTTTGTTACCTACATTAGAAAAACGTATTAAAGATAAGAAAGAACGATATGAAACACTTGCAAATCGAGCATTAAAACATTTAGATTCATTTAAAGTAATGCTTTAGTAAATTATTTTAAGATTTTTTAGAATTGTGATACAATTCAGATAAAATGGGAGGAATGAGTTATGGTACATACAATTGAACAACAGTTTGTTGATATGTTAACTTATGAAAAACATTTTTCCACCCATACTTTAAATGCATATCAACTTGATTTGAATGAATTTAATGATTTTTTACAGTCAGAACATTTATCCTTAGAATCATTTGAATATAAAGATGCAAGGAGATACCTTGCGTTTTTGTATGATAAAGGACATAAAAGGACGAGTGTTTCGCGTAAAATTTCTACATTAAGATCTTTATATCAATATTGGATGAGTGTTGATAGCGATATACAGAATCCATTTATTCAACTTGTACATCCAAAAAAAGAACATCATTTACCAAGCTTTTTCTATGAAGAAGAAATGGAAAAGCTATTTAAAACACTTGATGATGGTAAAAAAACGAATATAAGGGATCGCGTCATTCTTGAGTTGCTTTATGCGACAGGTATTCGAGTGTCAGAATTAGTTCATATTCAAATGAGTGATATTGATTTGAATTATGCATTTGTCAAAGTGCTAGGTAAAGGGAATAAAGAACGTATCGTTCCTTTTGGAGAGTATTGTCAAAGTGCAATCGTTGACTATATTGAACAGTTTAGAAGTCAGATGCATTTAGATCATGATTTCTTGATAGTAAACATGAGAGGTAAACCTATCACTGAACGTGGTGTACGATATGCGCTCAACGAAATCGTTAAGAGAACGCAAGGTGTGTATCACATTCATCCTCATAAATTAAGGCATACTTTTGCAACACATTTGCTAAATCAAGGAGCCGATATGAGAAGTGTTCAAAGTTTACTTGGACATGAAAGTTTATCAACGACAAGTCAATATACACATGTTACAAAAGATCAATTAAGAAAAGTATACTTATCAGCACATCCACGTGCGTAAAGGAGATTTGATAATGAGTTCTTCATTACATGCTACAACTATATTTGCAATAAGACATAATGGTCATTCTGCAATGGCAGGTGACGGTCAAGTTACATTAGGTGAGCAAGTCATTATGAAACAAACAGCAAGAAAAGTTAGAAGATTATATCATGATAAAGTTGTTGCTGGTTTCGCTGGCAGCGTTGCAGACGCATTTACTTTATTCGAAAAATTTGAAGTTAAATTACAAGAATATAGCGGTAATTTAACGAGAGCTGCAGTTGAGCTTGCTCAAGAATGGCGTGGAGATAAAATGTTACGCCAACTTGAAGCGATGCTCATTGTCATGAATGAAACTGATTTATTAGTCGTAAGTGGTACTGGAGAAGTGATTGAGCCAGATGATGGTATCATTGCTATTGGTTCTGGTGGTAATTACGCTTTAAGTGCTGGTAGAGCGCTTAAATCATATGCACCTCATTTATCGGCTAAAGAAATTGCAGAAGCTTCACTTAATACGGCTGCAGATATTTGTGTGTTTACAAACCATGAAATAAAAGTTGAAGAAATATAATTGGAGGGGTTTAAGGTTGTCACAAAATCAATTAAAAATGACACCGCATGATATCGTTGATCGATTAAATGATCATATCATTGGTCAACAAGATGCTAAGCGTAAAGTAGCAATTGCTTTAAGAAATCGCTATAGACGAAGTTTATTAGATGAACAACTTAGAAACGAAATCATACCTAAAAATATTCTTATGATAGGTCCTACAGGTGTAGGTAAGACTGAAATAGCTAGAAGAATGGCTAGATTAGTTGGTGCACCTTTTGTAAAAGTAGAAGCTACTAAATTTACTGAAGTAGGTTATGTAGGTAGAGATGTTGAAAGTATGATACGTGACCTTGTTGAAGTAGGGCGTCGACTTGTTAAAGAAGAAAAGAAAAAAGGCGTACTCGATGAGGCGACTCAAAAAGCTAATGAAAAATTAGTGAAATTGCTTGTGCCAAGTATGAAGAAAAAAGCACAAAGTAATAGTAATAATCCGTTAGAGTCATTGTTTGGTGGACAATTCCCGAACTTCAATCAACAAGAAGAAGTCGAAGAAACACCAACTGAAGAAATAAAAACAAAACGTGAAGATATTAAAAAACAATTATTAAACGGCGAACTTGAAGAAGAAATCGTTAAAATAAAAGTAGAACAAGAACAACAAACGTTAGGCATGATGGGTATGGAAAATAACCCTCAAATGCAAGATATGCTTAGCCAAATGATGCCTAAGAAAAAAGTTGAAAGAAACTTGCCAGTTAAATCAGCACGAAAAATTCTAACAGATGAGATTGCGAATGAATTGATTGACCAAGAGTCGGTTAATGAAGAAGCAATTCAATTAACTGAACAAATGGGTATGGTATTCATCGATGAAATCGATAAAATTGCTGTGAGCAACAGTAACGGCGGACAAGATGTATCTCGACAAGGTGTACAAAGAGATATCTTACCAATTGTTGAAGGTAGTGTCGTTCAAACGAAATATGGTTCAATTAATACTGAGCACATATTATTTATTGGTGCAGGTGCGTTCCATATGTCTAAACCAAGTGATTTAATACCTGAGTTACAAGGTAGATTTCCAATTCGTGTTGAATTAGATAGTTTAACAACTGAAGATTTCGTTAAAATATTAAAAGAACCGAAACAATCGCTTCTTGATCAATACAAAGCATTGTTGGAAACTGAAATGGTGACAATCAACTTTACTGATGAAGCCATTAATCGTTTAGCTGAAATTGCTTTTCAAGTTAACCAAGAGACAGATAATATCGGTGCAAGAAGACTGCATACTATACTTGAAAAAATGCTAGAAGATCTTTCTTTCGAAGCTTCGAATATGCCAAATGCAGTTGTAGATATAACACCTGAATATGTTAATCAAAAATTAGAATCTATTGCGACAAATAAAGATTTAAGCGCGTTTATTCTATAAAAAAGGAGAAAAAAATAAATGAGTTTATTATCAAAGACAAGAGAATTAAATACGTTATTACAAAAGCATAAAGGTATTGCTGTAGACTTTAAAGATATGGCTAAAACTATCAGTGATGTAACGGTGACAAACGTATTCATCGTATCAAGAAGAGGTAAAATTTTAGGTTCAAGCTTAAATGAATTATTAAGCAATGAACGTATTATCAAAATGTTAGAAGACAGACATATTCCTAAAGAATATACTGATCAATTAATGCACGTAGAACAAACGAAATCAAATATCGGTATTGAAGAAGTATTAACTGTATTCCCACCAGAAAACAAAGAATTATTCGTTGATAGTCAAACAACTATTTTCCCAATCCTTGGTGGTGGTGAACGTTTAGGTACATTAGTAGTTGGACGTGTATCTCAAGATTTCAATGACAATGACTTAGTACTTGGTGAATATGCAGCTACTGTTATTGGTATGGAAATATTAAGAGAAAAACATAATGAAATTGAACAAGAAGCAAGAGACAAAGCAGCAATCAATATGGCAATTAACTCACTTTCATATTCAGAAAGAGAAGCGATTGAACATATCTTTGAAGAACTTGGTGCACCTGAAGGTTTATTAGTTGCTTCTAAAGTTGCTGACAGAGTAGGCATTACAAGATCAGTTATCGTCAATGCATTAAGAAAATTAGAAAGTGCTGGCGTAATTGAATCTCGTTCTTTAGGTATGAAAGGTACATTTATTAGAATTAAAAAAGAAAAATTCTTAGATGAGTTAGGATTATCTAAATAAAATACTTGATGAACAGTATAAGATATGATATATTTGAAAACGGCTATAAAAGCCAAATTCACACATAATCACGAAAATTATGGATTGGTGCAACTTAGATAAGTTGTTTCTATAATAAGTGTTTATGGCGGAATAAAACCAATTAGGAGGAATTATCATGGCAGTTATCTCAATGAAACAATTGCTTGAAGCAGGTGTTCACTTCGGTCACCAAACACGCCGTTGGAACCCAAAAATGAAAAAATACATTTTCACAGAAAGAAACGGTATCTACATTATCGATTTACAAAAAACAGTTAAAAAAGTTGACGAAGCATACAACTTTATTAAATCTGTTTCTGAAGAAGGCGGTAAAGTATTATTCGTAGGTACTAAAAAACAAGCACAAGAGTCAGTTAAAGAAGAAGCTGAACGTGCTGGACACTACTACATTAACCAAAGATGGTTAGGTGGTATCTTAACTAACTATAAAACAATCTCTAAACGTGTAAAACGTATTTCTGAAATTGAAAAAATGGAAGAAGACGGTACGTTTGATGTATTACCTAAAAAAGAAGTTGTAGAACTTAAAAAAGAATATAACCGTTTAATCAAATTCTTAGGCGGTATTCGTGATATGAAATCAATGCCTCAAGCATTATTCGTAGTAGACCCTCGTAAAGAGCGTAATGCGATTGCTGAAGCACGTAAATTAAACATTCCAATCGTTGGTATTGTTGATACAAACTGTGACCCAGATGAAATCGACTATGTTATCCCTGCGAACGATGATGCTATTCGTGCTGTTAAATTGTTAACTGGTAAAATGGCTGATGCTATTTTAGAAGGTCAACAAGGCGTTTCAAATGAAGATGTTGCTGAAGAGCAAAACATCGACTTAAACGAAACAGAACAAGCACCTGAAGAAGAATCAACTGAAACTACTGAAGCATAATTTCAAAAAGGTGATAAGGTTCTATAACTTATCACCTTTTTTTAGAAAGATTTAAGATAAACAATATATTATTTAAATAAATGGAGGAATTAGATTATGGCTATTTCAGCTAAACTTGTTAAAGAACTACGTGAAAAAACTGGCGCAGGTATGATGGACTGTAAAAAAGCTTTAACAGAAACTGATGGTGACATCGATAAAGCGGTAGATTACTTACGTGAAAAAGGTATCGCTAAAGCTGCTAAGAAAGCAGACCGTATTGCTGCAGAAGGTACTACTTTTGTTGCATCTAAAGGTAACGATGCAGTAATTCTTGAATTAAACTCAGAAACTGACTTCGTTGCTCGTAACGAAGGTTTCCAAAACTTAGTTAAAGAAATGGCTGATCATATTCTTGATGTTAAACCAGCTGACGTTGATGCATTAAACGCTTCAAAATTAGCTAGTGGTCAAACTGTTGAAGAAAAAATGAACGAAGCTATCTCTACTATTGGTGAAAAATTAACTTTACGTAGATTTACATTAAAAACAAAAACTGATAACGATTCATTCGGTGAGTACTTACACATGGGTGGACGTATTGGTGTATTAACTGTTGTTGAAGGTTCAACTAATGAAGAAGCAGCTAAAGACGTTGCTATGCACATCGCTGCATTAAACCCTAAATTTGTTTCTCGTGACCAAGTATCTGATGAAGAATTAGCTCACGAAAAAGAAATTTTAAAACAACAAGCTTTAAATGAAGGTAAACCTGAAAATATCGTTGAAAAAATGGTTGAAGGTAGAATGCGTAAATATTTAGAAGAAATCTGTGCTGTTGACCAAGCATTCGTTAAAAATCCAGACCAAACTGTTGCTGAATTCTTAAAAACAGACGGTGGCGTGCTTGTAGATTTCGTTCGTTACGAAGTTGGGGAAGGTATCGAGAAACGTTCTGATAACTTTGCTGATGAAGTAAAAGGACAAATGAAAGGCAACTAAGATTGCTTTTTAGGAAGAAGACACGCTTTGTGTCTTCTTTCGTTATATATAAAGACCTAATTATAAGCATAGAGAGGGATCAAGATGACTAAGAATTCTAAATATAAACGCGTCGTATTAAAACTAAGTGGTGAAGCTTTAGCAGGAGATTCAGGCTTTGGCATTAACCCAGTCGTAATTAAAAGTATCGCTCAACAAGTGTCAGAAGTTGCTCAAATGGATTGCGAAGTTGCTGTAATCGTTGGTGGCGGAAACATTTGGAGAGGTAAAACTGGTAGCGATTTAGGTATGGATCGTGGAACAGCTGATTATATGGGCATGTTAGCCACTGTTATGAATGCTTTAGCATTACAAGATAGTTTAGAACAATTAGATTGTGATACTCGTGTATTAACTTCAATCGAAATGAAACAAGTTGCTGAACCATATATTAGAAGACGTGCGATTCGTCACTTAGAGAAAAAGAGAGTCGTTATATTTGCAGCGGGAATAGGGAATCCTTACTTCTCTACTGATACGACTGCAGCTTTAAGAGCAGCCGAAGTTGAGGCTGACGTTATCTTAATGGGTAAAAACAATGTTGATGGTGTTTATTCTGCTGACCCTAAAGTAGATCCTAAAGCAGAAAAATACGAAAGATTAACATATATTCAAATGTTACAAGAAGGATTACAAGTTATGGATTCAACTGCTTCATCATTCTGTATGGACAATGATATCCCACTTGTTGTATTCTCAATTATGGAAGAAGGAAATATTAAACGTGCTGTTCAAGGTGAAGAAATCGGTACGATTATTACAAAATAAACTTGAGGTGTAATTCCATGGCAGATGTTATTCAAGAAACGAAGTCAAAAATGAACAAAACTATTGAAAGTTTCAATAGAGATTTAGCTGGTATTAGAACTGGACATGCAAATGCAAATCTTTTAGAAAGAGTAAATGTTGAGTACTACGGTGTTCCAACACCTATTCAACAATTAGCAGGTATCTCAGTACCTGAAGCGCGTTTGTTAGTTGTTCAACCATATGACAAATCATCAGTTGATGATGTACTTAAAGCAATTAATGCAGCTAACTTAGGTGTTAATCCAACAAGTGATGGTACAGTTATTAGAATTTCAGTACCAGCATTAACTGAAGAACGCAGAAAAGAATTAGTAAAAGAAGCTAAAAAAGAAGCTGAAAATGCTAAAGTTGCAATTCGTAATGTTCGTCGTGATTCAAATGAAGATTTGAAGAAACAAGAAAAAAATGGCGAAATTACAGAAGATGATTTAAGAAATCAAACTGAAGAAGTTCAAAACATTACAAATGATTTCATCAAACAAATAGATGATTTAACGACTCAAAAAGAAAATGACATTTTGGAAGTTTAAAGATAAGAGCTGTACCAAATCAGACTTTGGTACGGTTTTTTCTTTATATATAACAGAATCACTCTTTTTGTGATAAAATGTATTACGATATGTTTAATTAATTTTACATATAAATTCGCGTTTGTTTGATGGAGGACGCTATGATAAAAAAGTTTATAAAGCAAAAACAACAAATAAATAATCAAGACAATGAATTATCGATACCTGAACATATAGCAATTATTATGGACGGAAATGGTAGATGGGCTAAAAATAGAAAAATGCCTCGCATAAAAGGACATTATGAAGGTATGCAAACGGTTAAGAAAATAACACGTAAAGCAAGTGATTTAGGTGTGAAATATTTGACTTTATATGCTTTTTCTACGGAAAATTGGTCAAGACCAGAAGATGAAGTGAAATATTTAATGAAATTACCGGTTGATTTTTTAAAGACTTTTCTACCAGAATTGATTGAAAAAAATGTTAAAGTCACAACGATTGGTTTTACCGAAGCTTTGCCTAAGCATACTAAAAATGCAATTGAAGAAGCTATCGAAAAAACGAAACATAATACAGGGCTAAATCTAGTATTTGCGTTGAACTATGGTGGTAGAGCAGAAATTCTTAATGCTGTTAAAGAACTTTACCATGAAGTTGAAGAAGGCAATTTAACAATTGATGATCTATGTGAAGATAATATTAAGAAATATTTATTCACTTCAGATATTCCAGATCCAGAGTTGCTCATTCGTACATCAGGTGAAGAAAGATTAAGTAATTTTTTAATATGGCAATCATCTTATAGTGAATTTATATTTACTAAGACACTTTGGCCAGATTTTGATGAACAATCACTCATAGACTGTTTGAAAATTTATCAGTCGAGACAACGAAGATTTGGTGGGCTGTAAAGGAGATAAAAATGAAGACAAGAACAATATCGGCAATTGTTGCTATGGCTGTATTTCTTCCAGTCGTAATATATGGTGGATTACCCGTAATAGCGTTAGCGTATTTATTAGCGATTATTGCTTTAAAAGAAATTTTAAATATGAATAATTTATCAATTATTTCTATACCAGGTTTTTTGTCCACTGTTTCGCTATGTATAATATTATTGCCACAAGAACTCATTAATAACGATATTAGCGTTCAACTTAAACTTCTAATCGTAATGAGTTTCTTAATGTTGAGTTATACAGTGATGTCTAAAAATAGATTTAATTTTATGGATGCCTCTTTCTGTGTCATGTCCGTTACATATATTGGAATAGGCTTTATGTATTTCTATGAGACAAGAGAACATGGCTTACAATTTATCTTATTCGCATTATTATTAGTGTGGTTGACTGATACAGGTGCATATATATTTGGTAGATTATTTGGTAAACATAAACTTTGGCCATTAATTAGTCCGAACAAAACGATTGAAGGATTTATTGGAGGTATTTTCTCAAGTTTAATCGTTGCAGTTATTTTTGGACAATATTTTGATATGGATGTATCATTATGGTTATTAATTCCATTAACGATGTTATTAAGTATGTTTGGACAATTAGGTGACTTAGTAGAATCAGGGCTTAAAAGACATTTCGGTGTGAAAGATTCAGGGAATATTATGCCAGGACATGGTGGTATATTAGATAGATTTGATAGCTTTATCTTTGTTTTACCACTGTTAAATCTATTCCTATTTCAATTGTAAATTGGGGTGAGGTCTTTGAAAAATATAGCTATTTTAGGAGCTAGTGGTTCTGTTGGACAGCAAGCATTAGATGTTATAAGAGAACATGCATCACAATTTAATTTAGTTGCATTTTCAGTCGGTAAAAACATTGCTTATGCACAGAATATAATTGAAGAATTTCATCCAGAACTCATATCTGTTCAAAATGAAGAAGATATAGATAAACTTAAACATTTAAATATTGAAATTGTACATGGGGACGCAGGTTTATTAGCAGTTGCAACATACCATAATACCGATATTTTATTAAATTCAATTGTCGGTAGTATAGGCTTAAGACCTACTATCGCAGCTATAGAAGCTGGTATAGATATAGGACTAGCGAATAAAGAAACTTTAGTTGCAGCTGGTGAACTTGTGATGTCAAAAGCTAGAGAACATAATGTTAACATTCTACCTGTCGATTCAGAACACTCAGCAATATTTCAATGTTTAAATGGTGAGAATAAAGAGCAGGTTAATAAATTAATCATAACTGCGAGTGGTGGATCATTTCGTGATTTAACACGTGCAGAACTCAAATCTGTAACACGTGATGAAGCGCTCAACCATCCTAACTGGTCTATGGGTCAAAAGATTACGATAGATTCTGCAACAATGATGAATAAAGGTTTAGAAGTCATTGAAGCAAAATGGTTATTTGATTTAGATATTGACCAAATTGAAACAGTCTTGCATAAAGAGAGTATTATTCATTCTATGGTTGAATTTAAGGATACGAGTGTGATTGCACAATTGGGTACACCAGATATGAGAACACCCATTCAATATGCATTTACATATCCAGAAAGATATACAAGAGATGCAGAAAAATTAAATTTAGCTCAAATTGGTCAGTTAAATTTTAAAGAAATGGATTTCGATCGCTTTAAATGTATACAGTATGCTTATGAAGCCATTAAAATAGGTGGTACAATGCCCGTTGTTTTAAATGCTGTAAATGAAGTAGCTGTAAATAAGTTCTTGAACAATGAAATAACATTTTTGGAAATTGAAGACATGATTGGGGAAGCAATTAAAAACCATGAAGTTATTGAGCATCCAGATTTAGAAACGATTCTAAAAATTGATGCTACATATAAATCTAAGGATTACGGGGTGTAGGCGTGATTTATACAATATTAGCATTTATTTTTGTATTTGGACTATTAGTGACAGTACATGAATATGGACATATGTTCTTTGCGAAACGTGCAGGTATCATGTGCCCAGAGTTTGCCATAGGTATGGGACCTAAAATTTATTCATATAAGAAAAATGAAACACTTTATACAATTAGACTACTTCCAGTAGGTGGTTATGTCAGAATGGCTGGAGATGGATTAGAACAAAATCCATTAACACCAGGTATGCATATCGCAATTAAATTAAACGATCAAAACGAAATAACACATGTTATTATGGATGATCAACATAAATTCCAACAAATTGAACATATCGAAATTAAAGATAGTGATTTTGAAAATGATATTTTCATTGAAGGTATTACAGCAAGCGATGAAGAAAGACATCATTTTAAAATAGCGAGAGAAGCTTACTTTGTTCAAGGTGGAGATTTAATACAAATTGCACCTAAAGATAGACAATTAATGTCTAAAAAGCCTTATCAAAGATTTCTAACTTTATTTGCAGGTCCGTTATTTAATTTTATTCTTGCTTTTGTTATTTTTATTGGGCTTGCTTATTGGAATGGTGTGCCAACGAATGAACCAGTATTTGGAGATTTAGAAGACGGTGCTCCTGCACAAACTGCAGGTATTAAAAAAGGTGACGAAATTTTATCAGTAGATGGACAAAAGATTCAGAAGTTCACAGATTTACAACCTATTTTTAAAGAGAAGAAAACTGAACCTGTAGAAATCAAAGTTGATCGTGATGGTCAAGAAAAGACTTTCAAAGTAGCAGCTAAAAAAGATAAACTAGAAGTTAGTAAAGGTAAATATGAAACACGATACATTATCGGTGTTGCACAACCGACAGAACACACAGTGTTTGGTCCATTAATTGCAGGTATTGAAAAAACAATAGTGGCAGGTCAATTAATATTCCAAGCAGTTCTTGGCTTGATTACGAGCATATTCACGGGTGGATTCTCCTTTGATATGTTAAATGGACCTGTTGGTATATATAGCAATGTAGATTCTATTGTGAAGCAAGGGTTTATTACATTAATGGGTTACACAGCGTTATTAAGTGTTAACTTAGGTATTATGAATTTATTACCTATTCCAGCTTTAGATGGCGGAAGATTATTATTTGTTATTTATGAAATGATTTTCAGAAGACCGATTAATAAAAAAGCAGAAATGGTTATGCTTTCAATTGGTGCTGTATTTTTAATATTTGTAATGATTATGGTTACATGGAATGATATTCAAAGGTACTTCATGTAGCTTATAGGAGGAAACTTATGAAACAGTCGAAAATATTTATACCAACATTAAGAGAAGTTCCTGCAGAAGCGGAAGCAATTAGTCATAAACTTTTATTAAAGTCAGGTATGATTAAACAAAATGCAAGAGGTATATATAGTTATTTACCAACTGCTAAGCGTGTACTCAACAAAATTGAGCAAATTGTACGTGAAGAAATGGAAAAAATTGATGGCGTAGAAGTACTTATGCCTGTGTTACAACAAGCCGAACTTTGGAAAGAATCAGGTAGATGGGATGCATACGGTCCTGAGTTAATGAGATTGCACGATCGTAATAAACGTGAATTTAGTTTAGGACCTACACATGAAGAAGTTGTGACTTCTCTTGTAAGAGATGAATTGAAATCTTATAAACGTTTACCAATCACTTTATTCCAAATTCAAACAAAATTTAGAGACGAACAACGTCCAAGATTTGGATTATTACGTGGCCGTGAATTTATTATGAAAGATGCTTATTCTTTCCACGCTAATGAAGATTCATTAGATGATACATACCAAGATATGTATCATGCTTATCATAATATCTTTACAAGAGTAGGTTTAAACTTTAGACCAGTACTTGCTGACTCTGGTGCTATCGGTGGAGATCATACGCATGAGTTTATGGCTTTAGCTGATATTGGTGAAGATACAATTGTTTATAGTGAAACAAATGACTATGCTGCAAATATTGAAAAAGCTGAAGTAGCTTATACACCTAATCATGAACATACACCATTAAAAGATTTAGAAAAAGTTGAAACGCCAAATGTTACAACAGCACAAGCATTAGCAGACTTTTTAAATGTGACTTTAGATAAAATTATTAAATCAATGATTCTTAAAGTTGATGATGAGTATGTCATGATATTAATTAGAGGTCATCATGAAGTAAATGATGTTAAGTTAAAATCATATTTCAAAACAGATAATATCGAAATGGCAACTGAGTCTGAAATCGTGAATATTTTAGGTGCTAAGCCAGGTAGTCTAGGACCAGTTAATGTAGACCAAATCAAAATTTATGCAGACAATTTCGTTCAAGATATTAATAATTTAGCTGTTGGTGCGAATGAAACAGGTTATCATTTTATTAATGCGAACGTAGACAGAGACTTTAAGATTGAGGCATATGGAGACTTTAGATTTATTCTTGAAGGAGAAGCATTACCGGGTGATTTAGGTACTGCTAAATTCGCTGAAGGTATTGAAGTTGGTCAAGTCTTCAAACTTGGAACGAAGTACTCTGAAAGTATGAATGCGACATTCTTAGATGAACAAGGTAAAGCACAACCACTTATTATGGGTTGTTATGGTATTGGTATTTCTAGAACATTATCAGCAGCAATCGAACAACATCATGATGATAAAGGGATTATTTGGCCAAAAGCCATCGCACCTTATGAAGTACATTTAATTGCGATTAATCCTAAAAAAGAAGAGCAACAAGCACTAGCGGATCAACTTTATGGACAATTACAAAATAAATATGATGTCTTATATGATGACCGTAAAGAAAGTGCTGGCGTGAAATTTAATGATGCAGATTTAATAGGTTTACCAGTACGTGTTATGGTTGGTAAGAAAGCTTCAGAAGGCATCGTAGAAGTAAAACGTCGTGATAATTCAGATAGTAAAGAAGTCCATATTGATGAATTAGATGAAGTACTTGCTACTTTCTATGATGCAGTAAAATAGACTGATAAAAACAACTAAATCTGATATAATATAAGATATTTAAAGAGGCTATTTAATGATTAGCCTCTTTTTCATTTTGATGAAGGTGGTCGTATAAGTGTCAATGACAGGGCAAGAGAAATTCCAAACGCTTCTCACGCAAATGAACATTACAGATGAACTTGATAAAGATGTCGTAGAACAAGGTGAACTTACAAGAATTGATGTGTCCCAATCAAAAAGATTGTGGCATTTCTACATAAAGTTGCCATATTATTTATCAAGTGAAATGTATCTTGTTTTTACAAATCAACTGAAAAGTGCTTTTAGTAGTATTGCGCAAGTTGATTGGACAATTGAAGTGACAACTAAAGAACAAATAGATGAACATATATTGAAATACATTCCACATTGTATTGATGGTACTGAATTAAGTGATAAAGTGAAACATCAACTTAAACAAAAGCCTATTATCTTTGCTGATGATATCGTAAAAGTTCAAGTGAACAATGATATTGAACGCGATTATTTCGATAAGCGTGTTAATGGTTCATTAGTAAAAGCGCTCCAGAAATGTGGCTTTCACATAAGTCGTGTTATATTCGAAACGATGGATAATGAAGAACAAATGAGAAGAGAACTTGAATCATTTGAAGCGCACATCCAACAAGAAGATGAAGAAGCTGCACGTATTGCATCAGAAAAAATGGAACGTATGAAGAAAGAAAAAGCAGAATCTAGTGATAATGAAAATGCTGTATCACGATGTCAGATAGGTAAAGACATTCCTGTAGATTCTATTCGCAAAATAGAAGATATTATTGAAGAAGAGTTCAAAGTAGCACTTGAAGGTGTTATTTTTGATATTGAAATGAAAGAACTTAAAAGTGGTAGACATATTGTCACATTAAAAATTACGGACTATACCGATTCTCTCATACTTAAGATGTTTACGAGAAAAGGCAAAGATGACCTTGAACATTTTAAAGCTTTAAAAGTAGGTACATGGGTAAGAGCACAAGGTAGAATTGAACAAGATCAATTTATACGTGATTTAGTGATGATGATGACGGATATCCATGAAATTAAGAAGTCTCCTAAACTTGATAAAGCAGATGAAAAAAGAGTTGAATTTCACTTACATACATCTATGAGTCAAATGGATGGCATTACACATATTGGTAAGTATGTTGAACAGGCTGCTAAATGGGGACATAAAGCAATCGCGATAACAGACCATAATGGTGTTCAAGGATATCCAGATGCGCATGCAGCTGCCATGAAAAATGGTATTAAAATGATTTATGGTATGGAAGGTATGCTTGTAGATGATGGTGTACCTATTGCATACAAGTCACAAGATATTCCGCTCAAGACAGCAACGTATATTGTATTTGACGTTGAAACAACAGGACTTTCAAGTCAATATGATCAAATTATAGAATTAGCTGCCGTTAAGGTTAAAGATGGCGAAGTAATTGACACATTTGAACGTTTTTCTGATCCAGGAGAACGTCTATCAGAAACAATTAAAAATTTAACCGGTATTACAGATGAAATGTTACGTGGACAACCTGATATCGAAACAGTTCTAAAAGATTTCCATGAATGGGTTGGGGACGCAATATATATTGCGCATAACGCATCATTTGATATGGGCTTTATAGATACAGGATTTGAACGTATCGGACTTGGTGCTACGACAAATGGTGTCATCGATACGCTTGAATTATCACGTACAGTGAATACTGAATATGGTAAACATGGTTTGAATTTCTTAGCTAAAAAATATGGTGTAGAACTTACACAACACCATAGAGCGATTTATGATGCGGAAACAACAGCACATATCTTTATTAAGATGTTAAAACAGTTAGAAGAACTCAATGTTTATAATCATAATCAAATAAACGAGAAGCTATCAAATGATGAAGCATATAAACGTGCAAGACCTTCGCATGTAACGCTAATCGTACAAAACCAAGTCGGACTTAAAAATTTATTCAAAATTGTCAGTGCCTCATTAGTTGATTACTTTTATCGTACACCACGTATACCACGCTCGTTATTAAACAAATATAGAGAAGGTATTCTAGTAGGTAGTGCATGTGATGAAGGGGAAGTATTTACAACGGTTATGCAAAAAGACCAAGATGAAGTTGAAAAAGTTGCGAAATATTATGACTATATAGAAGTTCAACCAAAAGGGTTATATCAAGATTTAATTGATAGAGAATTGATTAAAGATAATGAAACGATGGAAGAAATATATAGTCGTATATTAAGCGTTGGTGAGAAACTTGATATTCCAGTTATTGCAACAGGAAATGCTCATTATTTATACGAACATGATGCTGTTGCACGAAAAATATTAATCGCTTCTCAACCAGGTAATCCATTGAATAGACAAACATTACCTGAAGCACACTTTAGAACAACTGATGAAATGTTGGATGAATTCCACTTCTTAGGTGAAGAAAAAGCATATGAAATTGTTGTTAAAAATACGAACGAGCTAGCAGATAGACTCGAAACTGTAATACCGATTAGGGATGAATTATATACACCTAATATGGAAGGTGCGAATGAAGAAATTCGTGAAATGAGTTATGAGAATGCTAGAAAATTATATGGTGAAGACTTACCACAAATCGTAATTGATAGACTTGAAAAAGAATTAGAAAGTATTATAGGAAATGGATTTGCTGTTATTTATTTAATCTCGCAAAGGTTAGTTAAGAAATCCTTGAATGATGGCTATTTAGTTGGTTCACGTGGTTCTGTCGGATCTAGTTTTGTTGCGACAATGACTGAAATAACTGAAGTGAATCCATTGCCACCACATTATATTTGTCCATCTTGTAAAGAAAGCCATTTCTTTGATGATGGTTCTGTCGGATCTGGTTTCGACTTACCAGATAAACAATGTGAAAAATGTCATGTTGATATGATTAAAGAAGGACAAGATATACCGTTTGAAACATTCTTAGGTTTCAAAGGAGACAAAGTACCGGATATTGACTTGAACTTTAGTGGTGAATATCAACCAGTTGCCCATAATTATACGAAAGTACTGTTCGGTGAAGACAAAGTATTCAGAGCAGGTACAATCGGTACGGTTGCTGAAAAAACAGCTTTCGGTTATGTTAAAGGATATTTAAATGATCAAGGTATTCATAAAAGAGCAGCTGAAGTTGATAGACTTGTTAAAGGTTGTACCGGTGTTAAAAGAACGACCGGGCAACATCCAGGGGGTATTATTGTTGTACCAGATTATATGGATATTTATGATTTTACACCAATCCAATATCCTGCCGATGATCAAAAATCACCATGGAAAACAACGCATTTTGACTTCCATTCTATTCATGATAATATTTTGAAACTGGATATATTAGGACACGATGATCCAACAATGATTAGAATGTTACAAGATTTATCAGGCATTGATCCTAAGACAATTCCAGTAGATGATAAAGAAACAATGAAAATCTTTAGTACACCAGAATCATTAGGTGTAACAGAAGAAGATATTCTTTGTAAGACTGGAACATTTGGCGTACCTGAATTCGGTACAGGATTCGTTAGACAAATGCTTGAAGATACGAAACCAACTACTTTTTCTGAACTCGTTCAAATTTCTGGGTTATCACACGGTACAGACGTTTGGTTAGGAAACGCACAAGAGTTAATCAAAACAGGTACATGTGATTTATCAAGTGTTATCGGTTGTCGTGATGATATTATGGTTTACTTAATGTATAACGGTTTAGAACCATCACTTGCCTTTAAAATTATGGAAGCAGTTCGTAAAGGTAAAGGTTTAACAGATGAATTCGAAGAAGCCATGAAAGAAAATAATGTACCTGATTGGTATTTAGATTCATGTAAAAAAATTAAATACATGTTCCCTAAAGCCCATGCTGCTGCATACGTTTTAATGGCATTAAGAATTGCATACTTTAAAGTTCATTATCCGTTGTTCTATTACGCAAGTTACTTTACAGTACGTGCGACAGACTTTGATTTAAAAACAATGACGAAAGATAAAGAGTCTATTAAAGCAACGGTGAAAGAATATTATAGCCGATTCCATGAATTAGCTAAAAAAGAAAAAGATGTATTAACAGTTTTAGAAATTACAAATGAAATGGCACATAGAGGTTACAAAATCCAACCAGTTAGCTTAGAGAAAAGTGATTCGTTTGAATTCAAAATTGAAGGTGATTCACTTATTCCACCATTTATCGCAGTTCCTGGACTAGGTGAAAACGTTGCGAAACGTATCGTTGAAGCAAGAGAAGAAGGTCCATTCTTAGCTAAAGAAGACCTTAATAAAAAAGCAGGTGTATCTCAAAAAATCATCGAATATCTCGATGAACTTGGATCATTACCAAATATGCCTGATAAAGCTCAGCTTTCAATATTTGATTTATAATGCATGTTCTTGAGCATAGCGACATTATGTGATATACTGTTATTGCTTAAAATAATACTCTGACGTTTAAAGAGTGGGACATTTCCCGCTCTTTTCTGTTTGTATTAAGAGGGAGGTCATTATGAGTAAAGTTGCAGCACACGTTGAGGAAATTATTCAACCAATACTTGAAGATTTAAATTATGAACTTGTAGATGTCGAATATGTCAAAGAGGGATCAGACTATTATCTACGTATTGCAATTGATAAAGACGGTGGCGTTGATTTGAACGACTGCACAATTGCCTCTGAAAAGATTAGTGAAGTTATGGACAAAGAAGATCCTATTAAAGAACCTTATTTCATGGATGTATCTTCACCTGGTGCAGAACGCCCATTGAAAAAAGAAAAAGACTATCAAAATGCAATTGAACAACCTGTATTTATCTCGTTATACGAACCTGTTGAAGGAGATAAAGAATGGTTAGGCGTTTTAAAAGAAGTTACTGAAACATCTATAACGCTAGAAGTGAAAATTAAAACAAGAACTAAGAATGTCACGTTGCCACGCAAGAAAATCGCTAAAGCACGTCGATCAGTAATGTTATAATATAAAGGAGGATACATTGTGAAAGGTAATGAATTATTACTTGCAATTGAATACCTTGAAAAGGAAAAAAGAATACCTCGTGAGGTACTTATTGATGCAATAGAAGCGGCTTTAATCACAGCTTACAAAAAGAACTATGACAGTGCCAAAAATGTTAGAATCGAATTGAATCTTGATGAAGGTACTTATAGAGTTATTTCAAGAAAAGACGTTGTAGAAGATGTTGAAGATTATAGAGATCAAGTAGCATTAGATACAGCGTTAGTTACAAACCCAGCATACGAAATTGGAGATGTCTTTGAAGAAGACGTTACACCTAAAGACTTCGGTCGTGTTGGTGCTCAAGCAGCTAAACAAGCAGTTATGCAACGTTTAAGAGATGCTGAAAGAGGCATTCTTTATGATGAGTTTATTGATAAAGAAGATGACATTGTAACAGGTGTTATTGACAGAGTCGATCACCGTTATGTATATGTTAATTTAGGCCGTACTGAAGCTGTACTTTCTGAAGCTGAGAGAAGTCCAAATGAACAATATTTACCAAATGAACGTATTAAAGTATATGTGAATAAAGTTGAACAAACGACTAAAGGTCCTCAAATCTTTGTATCACGTACACATCCTGGTTTATTAAAGCGTTTATTCGAGCAAGAAGTTCCTGAAATTTATGACGGTACTGTTATTGTTAAATCTGTAGCACGTGAAGCTGGAGACCGTTCTAAAATTAGTGTCACTTCAGAAAATGGCGATATCGATGCTGTAGGTGCATGTGTTGGTGCTAAAGGTGTTCGTGTTGAAGCAGTCGTTAATGAATTAGGTGGCGAAAAAATCGACATCGTTGAGTGGGACGAAGATCCAAAAGTATTCGTAAGAAATGCTTTAAGTCCTTCACAAGTTGTAGAAGTTATCGTAGACGAAGAAAATCAATCGACTACAGTTGTCGTACCAGATTACCAATTATCATTAGCAATCGGTAAACGTGGACAAAATGCACGACTTGCTGCAAAATTAACAGGTTGGAAGATTGATATTAAATCAGAAACTGATGCAAGAGAAGCAGGCATTATTTCAACTGAAGAATCATAAAGTGAGGTGCTTTTATCATGAAAAAGAAAAAGATACCAATGCGTAAATGTATACTTTCAAATGAAATGAAACCTAAAAATGATATGATTCGTGTCGTTAAAAATAAAGAAGGCGAAATAACAGCAGATGCGACAGGTAAAGCACCAGGTCGCGGTGCATATGTTTCTAAAGATCTAGAAGTTATCGAAAATGCACAGAAACAAGGAAAGTTAGAACGTTATTTTGACAGTAATAAAGAAACACTTGAACCTGTCTATAAAGAAATCATTCGTTTAATTTACCGTGAGCGTATACCTAAATGAGTATAGAAAAGAAAGATCAAATTTTAAATCTTCTTGGTCTGGCAACAAGAGCTAGAAAGATTAAGACTGGCGAAGAAATTGTCATAAGTGAGTTAAGAAAAGGCAATGTTAAACTTGTCATACTTTCAGAAGATGCTGCAGCAAATGTTACAAAAACAATAAAAAATAAATGTGCAACTTATCATGTAACACTTTTAACTTTTGCTACACGCTATGAATTAGGCTACGCAATTGGAAAAGAAAGCAGAGTGGTGTTGGGCATAACTGACATTGGATTTAGCAAAAAGCTAAAAACGATGATTCATGATTTTCATGAGGAGTGAGTATATGAGTAAAAAGAGAATATATGAGTATGCAAAAGAAATCGATGTAAAGAGTAAAGCAATCATAGATGAATTAAAAAAGAATAACATAGAAGTATCAAATCACATGCAAGCATTAGAGGAGAATGACATTAAAATTTTAGATAAAGCATTTAAAAAGCAGGATTCTGCTAAAAAAGACCAATCAACTACTCACGCAAATACAAATAAATCAAATAACAACAAACAGAATAACAAACAAAACAATAAACCTAATCATCAACAAAAGAATCAAAAGAATAAAAAGCAAAATAACAAAAAACAACATAATCAACAACAGCAACAACCTAAACCTGAAGTTAAAGAAACACCATCTTTAATTACGTATGAAGAAGGTATTACAGTTGGTGAATTAGCTGATAAAATCAACAAAGATGCTTCTGAAATTATCAAGAAGTTATTCTTACTTGGTGTCGTAGCTAATATTAACCAAGCATTAGATACTGAAACTGTTGAATTAATTTGTGCAGATTATGATATTGAAGCTGAGTTAGAAGTACATGTAGATGCTACTGACTTAGAAAATTACTTTGAAGTTGATGAAAATGATGCAGACTTAATTGAAAGACCTGCAGTTGTTACAATCATGGGACACGTTGACCATGGTAAAACAACACTTCTAGATTCAATCCGTAATACACGTGTTACAGCTGGTGAAGCGGGCGGTATTACACAACATATTGGTGCATACCAAATTGTTAACAATAACAAGAAAATTACTTTCCTTGATACACCAGGACATGCTGCTTTCACAACAATGAGAGCGCGTGGTGCTCAAGTAACAGATATCACAATTTTAGTTGTTGCAGCTGATGATGGTGTAATGCCTCAAACAATTGAAGCAATTAACCATGCTAAAGCAGCTGAAGTACCAATTATTGTTGCGGTAAACAAAGTTGATAAACCAACAGCAAATCCTGATCGTGTTATGCAAGAATTAGGTGAATATGGTCTTTATCCTGAAGACTGGGGTGGAGATACAATCTTCGTTCAACTTTCAGCAATCCAAGGAGACGGAATCGATGATTTATTAGAAATGATTGGTTTAGTTTCTGAAGTTGAAGAATTAAAAGCTAACCCTAACCGTGCTGCAGTAGGTACTGTAATCGAAGCAGAGCTTGATAAATCACGTGGACCTGCAGCTTCTCTATTAGTACAAAACGGTACTTTAGAAGTTGGTGACTCATTAGTAGTGGGTAACACATACGGTAGAGTACGTGCGATGGTTAACGACTTAGGTAAACGAATCAAAACAGCTGGACCATCAACACCTGTTGAAATTACTGGTTTACATGATGTACCACAAGCTGGAGATCGATTTGTTGTCTTCAAAAATGAAAAACAAGCGCGTCAAATCGGTGAAAAACGTCAACAAGAAAATATCTTAAAACAACGTCAAGATAGTAAGAGCGTTTCATTAGATAACTTGTTTGAACAAATGAAACAAGGTGAAATGAAAGATTTAAATATCATCATTAAAGGTGATGTTCAAGGTTCTGTAGAAGCTTTAGCAGCATCATTAATGAAAATAGATGTTGAAGGTGTTAATGTACGTATTATTCATACAGCAGTTGGTGCGATTAATGCATCAGACGTTACATTAGCAGCAGCATCAAACGGTATTATTATCGGATTTAACGTAAGACCAGATGCAGGTGCTAAACGTGCTGCAGAAGAAGAAAATGTTGATATGAGATTACATCGTATTATTTATAAAGTAATCGAAGAAATCGAATCAGCTATGAAAGGTCTATTAGACCCTGAATATGAAGAACAAGTTATTGGTCAAGCTGAAGTACGTCAAACATTTAAAGTATCTAAAGTAGGTACAATCGCTGGTAGTTACGTAACAGACGGTAAGATTACAAGAGATGCAAGTGTACGTATTATTCGTGACGGCATTGTTATCTTTGAAGGTGAATTAGATACACTTAAACGTTTCAAAGATGATGCTAAAGAAGTAGCAGCTGGATATGAATGTGGTATCACAATCGAAAAATTCAACGACATTAAAGAAGGCGACATCTTCGAAGCTTTCAAAATGGTTGAAATTGAAAGAAAATAATTAAGCATAGTTTGAAGTATGTATGACGATTACTCATACTATAAAAATTCAATGAACTCAAATCTCATTATTTAGCATAGGCTAAATAATGAGATTTTTTTTATCAATTCCTCCAAATTACATAAAACTGTTAAAATGTTCGTTTTTAATCAAATTTTAATTTTTCTCTAATTGTATGTGAATCTTGTAAAGATAAATTATGGTTAAGCAAGAAATACGATATGAGGAGGAAATGAACATGAAAGTAGTGATTATTCCATCAGGATTTAAAGAAAGTTTAAGCGCAGAAGAGGTTGGAAAAGCAATTGCGAATGGTGTTAATAAAGTAGAAGGCAAACATGAAGTCACAACTATTCCAATGGTTGATGGTGGAGAAGGTTTTGTAGATACTATTATAAAACTTAAAGAAGGTAAAAAAATTGCAACGCAAGTAATGGGACCAATCGGTAAGCCGATTCCTTCATACTTTGGTGTATTTAAAGAAAGTGGTGTTAAAACAGCCGTAATAGAAATGGCAGCGATTGCTGGTTTAAGACATGTACCTAGAAATATGAGAAATCCACTTAATACAACTACATTTGGTGTAGGAGAAACAATTATTAAAGCATTAGATTATGGTGTTGAAAGAATCCTAATTGGTTGTGGAGATTCAGGTACATCAGATGGCGGAGTAGGAATGGCTCAAGCAGTAGGTGTTAAATTTTTAAATAAAGAAGGAGAACCTATATTTATTAATGGAGGGGGAGAAATTAATCGTATTCATGGTGTTGATATGAGATATATGGATCCAAGGGTACATCTAGTTGATATTGATGTAGCGGTAAATTGGATGAATATATTGTGTGGCAGTAAAGGAGTTGCAAGAGTATTTGGACCACAAAAGGGAGCATCAATTGAAGATGTAGAACAATTATCTTCCAACTTAGAACATCTTGCGAGACTAATCAAATCATTTAAAGGTGATGACTTATCTCTTATTAATGGTGGCGGAGCATCAGGTGGATTAGGAGCAGGTTTACATGGATTTTTAAATGCAAAGTTACATCCGCGCTTTGAAATTATAATGAAGTATATTAAAATTTCTGATGCAATTATTAATGCAGATTTAGTAATTACTGCTGAGGGGTGTATAGATTACCAAACACCAAACGGTAAGATTCCATCAGAAGTTGCAAGAATTGCGAAATCACACAATAAACCAGTTATCGCTTTTGCAGGAACAATTGGTTTAAATGCAAAAATTAATTATCAAAGTGGAATTGATGCTTTTACGAGTATAATCCCAGAACCAACAACTTTAGAAAATTCAATATCTGATGCAAAAGATTGGTTAGAAAATTGTTCTGAAAATGCATTTAGACATATTATGATAGGCATTAACTTAGGTAACCAAATGGTTGCTAAAGAGATGTGATCTAAATGACTAATAAGCAAATCATTTACTTATCTGTATATTTCATCTTTTCAATCTGTATTTTCTTATATACAGATATGAGTTATTTAGCTAAATTAAGTTTAATTGTATTCGTATTATCATTAGGTCTCTATTTATTATCAAATATGCCAGCAGGTTTATCTTCGTTTATCGCGATTATGATAGGTATTCTACTTGGATTACCAGAAGATGTAATGTTTCATTCAATGAATTCGCACGTAGTTTGGTTGATGATAGGCGCTTTTATTATTAGTGCGGCAATTGAAATAAGTGGTTTGTTAAACAGAATGATTAATTTTATACATGTGAGATGTAAAACGAGTAGAAGTGTGAATATACTTTTATTTCTTATCATACAAGTGATTTCTGTTATCGTACCATCAACTTCAGGTAGAGCAGCAGCTATGTTACCAGTTTATAAAGCATTTGAAACACGATTCCCGACAAATAAGAAGTATTTTGCATTGTTAATTCCAATTTTAATATTAATGGGTGCAAATTTAACTTTAATTGGTGCCGGTAGTCATCTAGTTGGTATAGGATTATTAGAAGGAAAAGCTAATAAATCTATTTCTTATAGTGAATTTTTATTATGGGGATTGCCCTTTGGTTTAGTAATTGGTTTAGTTACTTTTATAGTGACTAAAATAATGTATATGAATATAAGTGAAGACGTACACTACCATCAAGAAAAATCGCATGAAGAACGAAAGCCTTTTACTCAAATTGAGAAAAGAGCAATTGTATATATCGTCATCACAATAACTTTATGGATGACTGAAAATATTCATGGATTTGAAATTGCTTTTATTACTATGTTGATGGGTATTTGTATGATGATACCTAGAATAGGTGTGATAACTTGGAAACAAGGTGTTCAAAATATTTCATGGAGTTTAATATTCTTTGTAGCAGGTGCTACGACTTTAGGGAATTTGTTGGTCACTTATAAAGTAGTGGATTATATACAAGATCATTTGTTAAATTATTTATCTCAATTTCAAACTTTAAATGAATTCGCTATACTTAGTATAATAGTTATTATTACTGTTACTTCCCATTTGTATATTACAAGTCATACGACACGGGCAATTGTTTTTGTACCAGTATTTTTATTATTTAGTGAAATGTTTAATTTAAATCCAGTCGCAGTAGTGTTTATTACTTTAATTGGAACGAATTATTGTGTAACATTTCCAGTTTGCTCAAAAGCATTGCTATTATTTTATGAACAAGATGAAAAGCCATTTAAAAATCGAGATTTAATGAAAATAAGTGTTATATTAATGCCAACTTATATATTATTGATGATATTTAGTTATTATATATGGTGGCAATTTACAGGACTTTCACTTAGATAGGAGACAAAATAATGGAGAAAATATTAGTTGTTGAAGATGATGAAAAAATTGCACGTGTTATACAATTAGAACTAGAATATGCAAATTATAAAATTGATATTGCACACACAGGTAAATCAGCATTAGAACGTTTAGAAAATGAAAATTTCGACCTGATTTTATTAGATGTTATGATTCCAGAACTAAATGGATTAGAAGTATTAAGACGCGTAAGAGAACAAAATGAAGACGTTAAAATTATAATGCTGACTGCACGTGATGCAGTTATGGACAAAGTTAGTGGCTTAGATTCTGGTGCTAATGATTATATGACAAAGCCATTTGAAATTGAAGAATTGCTCGCTCGTATTCGAGTTCATTTGAAAGAAAAAAGTACTTTAAAAGTACAAAATGAAGACGACAATGCATCCACTTATAGATATTTATCAATTTATAAATCAAGACGTGAAGTCTATATTGATAAGGAACCAATTAATTTAACACAAAAAGAATATGACTTATTAATTTACTTTCTAGAAAATAAAAATCAAGTGTTAACGAGAGAGCAAATTATAGAAGCGGTATGGGGTTATGACTATTATGGCGATACAAATGTTATCGATGTTTATGTCCGATATTTAAGAAAAAAACTTGATATAGATACAGAGTCTATTATAACTAGCGTTAGAGGAATAGGATATATATTAAAGGATTGATATTATGAAATTAGGAACAAAGATCCAATTATACACAACAGTAATGATTGTTATAGTAGTGATATTAATCAACTTAGTAGTATATTTTGTGTATCAAAAAATTTCATTAGATTCAGAAGTGACTCAATTAGAAAGTCGCGGAATAAATATAATGAAAGAATTACAAAATACAACTAGAGAAAATGTAAATACTGAAGCGGTATTACAATCTTATTTACTCTCTGACGGATATATTACTTTAGTAAACAAAAATGACAAAAAAATAATTCAAATTTCGACAGATGTAAACTACAAAAATATTGGTGAACCATTTAAAAATGAACAATATAAGAAAGTAGTTAATAAGAAAGGTAATCACTTTGCAATGGTATCACTACCGATTATTTGGAAAAACGGTGAAGTCAGTAATTTACAAATTTACGAAAATATTAATTTCAAATATGAAACCTTTGATATATTAAAAGGTATATTAATTGTATCTACTTTTATTATACTAATTGTTATATTTTTATTAAATCGAATTATTACTCAGATTATATTGAAACCGATTAATGAACTTATAATAAAGATGAATAAGACGAAAGAAACAAAACATTACACGACTATTGGTATTAATAAAGATGATACGAAAGAATTAAAAGAATTATCACAAACATTTAACGATATGATGCTTTATTTAAAAGATCATGATGAAAAGCAACAAGCTTTTATTCTAAATGCTTCTCATGAATTAAAAACCCCAATCACGGTTATTAGTTCATATAGTGAAATGTTAAAACGATTTGGGAAAACTCGTGAAGATATTTTAGAAGAGGGTATAGATACGATTAATGATGAAGCAAAACGTTTAAAATATTTAACTGAGCAAATGTTGGATTTAGCTAAGATAGAGAGAACGTATCATGATTTACCACTAGAGAAAATTAATTTATATGAAGAAATCTATATTTTAGTTAAACGCCTAATGGCAGTATATAAACGAAAAATTAATTTATCTGCTGAAAATCAACATATAGAAGGACTTGTGAATAAAGAAAGTTTCACACAAATTATGACTATATTTTTAGATAATGCGTACAAATATAGTCAGAGTCATATTGATATTAATATTTTAACAATTGAAGATCATGTTCAAATACAAATTAAAGACTATGGATCAGGTATTCCAGAACAAGATTTAGAGAAAATTTTTACGCGCTTTTATAGAGTTGATAAAGCAAGATCAAGAGAATCTGGTGGATCTGGATTAGGTCTTTATATTGCGAAAGAATTAGCATTGAAAAATCATATTGATATTAAAGTTGATAGTGAAATGAACAAAGGTACTCAATTTACACTTATTTTAGAGAGGGTGAAATAACTTGAAAATAGCAACAAAACACATCCTTGTTTTGTTAGCATCTACACTATTTATAGTATTAAGCATCATTATTTATATGAAAGCGAATGAAAAATTAATGAAGAAAGAAGAAGTAGAAAAGTTTGTTACCGATCGATATAAAGGGAATATTGAAGATATTTCGCTTTCTGATGATGAATCATTATTCCATGTTAATATTAAAGATAGTAATAAAGTTTATTCTTTAGATATTGATCGTAAGAAAGAGGTTATTAAAAACGTAAAATCAAAAACGATTAAAAATAAAGAGCAGTCTAATAATAAAGAAAAAAAGCAAAAAGAAAACCCTAGAAAAAAAGAAAAGAAATCATTAATCAGTGAAAAAGAAGCAAAACAAATCTCACATCAAAAAGTTGGCGGAAAATTTATAGATATAAAGAAAAATACAAATACAACGCCGAATACGTATACAATAACTCAATATGTAGATGATGATGAAGGTGCGGTTGTAACTGTTAATGCAGTAAGTGGTAAAATAAATTCTGTCTCATGGTTTAATATTGAACAACCACAATTAGAATATAATGCTCCAAAGACAGATGAAAGACAAGAAGCACAAACAAATAATGGATATTATTATGAACAAGATGATGACTTTGACGATGATGATGATGAAGATGATGATTAAATTTCTATCATAAAAACATTTGTTAAATATAATCTTGGTATATTTGATAGGAGGAATTGACGATAACCACATTAGCAATCATTATTTTTGTATTAACACTGACTTTCGTTATTTGGCAACCGAAAGGACTAGATATCGGTGTAACAGCATTTATTGGTGCATTAATTGCCATTATAACTGGTGTTGTACAAATAGAAGATATACTTGAAGTGACCAGCATTGTTTGGAATGCAACATTGACATTTATAGCGATAATTATCATTTCGCTTATTCTTGATGAAATTGGTTTCTTTGAATGGTCTGCGATTCATATGGTTAAAGCCTCTCGTGGAAATGGTATAAAGATGTTTATTTATATCATGATATTAGGTGCAATTGTTGCGGCATTTTTTGCGAATGATGGCGCAGCTTTGATACTTACGCCTATAGTATTGGCAATGGTACGTCATCTAGGATTTAATAAGAAAATCATTTTTCCTTTTGTGATAGCCAGTGGATTTATAGCAGATACAACTTCACTACCATTCACTGTGAGCAATTTAGTGAATATTGTTTCTGCAGATTATTTTAATATTGGCTTTGTTGAATATTTCTTACATATGTTCATACCGAACATATTCTCATTATTGGCCAGTATTGCTGTATTGTGGTTATTCTTTAAATCGTCAATACCACGTACATTTGACGATCGTCATTTAAAACAACCAAAAGAAGCGATTAAAGATTTGAAACTGTTTCGTATGTCATGGATTATTTTATCCATATTACTCATCGGATATTTTATCAGTGAGTTTGTACACATACCCGTATCAATTATTGCAGGTATAGTAGCCATTATATTTGTATGGTTTGCTAGAAAATCTCCTGCAGTTCATACTAAAAAAGTGCTCAAAGGTGCACCATGGAATATAGTCGTATTCTCAATTAGTATGTATTTAGTTGTCTTTGGACTTAAAAATGTAGGTATCCTTGCAATTTTAAGTCATATACTAACAGACATTTCTCAACATGGATTATTTGCAAGTATTATGGGGATGGGATTTATAGCAGCATTTTTGTCATCGATTATGAATAACTTACCAACCGTTCTCATAGATGCACTCGCTATCCATCAATCAGATGTTATTGCTCCGCTTAAAGAAGGCATGATTTATGCAAATGTTATCGGTTCAGATCTCGGTCCGAAAATTACACCTATCGGTTCATTAGCAACATTATTGTGGCTACATGTATTGTCACAAAAAGGTGTTAAAATACCTTGGGGCACATACTTTAAAACAGGTATCATCATAACGATACCCGTATTATTTATTACATTAGTAGGTTTGTATGTAACATTGTTAATCTTTTAAAAAACAGTTAAGATAGGAAGCTATCTTAACTGTTTTTCCGTTTACGATATTGTAAAGGTGTCATAAAATAGAATTGCTTAAATACTTTGATAAAATGTGATGTTGTTTTATAACCAACTCGTCTACTAATGTCTTCAATTGTCATTGTGTTATCAAGAAGCAATTCGCTACTTTTTTCAATTCTTATTTCATGTAAATATTGCATAATTGTTTGATGTGTAACTTGTTTGAATAGTCTTGATAAATGAAATTTTGAACCGTGACATTGGTTACAAATTTCATCTAATGTAAGATTTAAATGATAATTTCGATGAATGAAATTTTTTATTTGTAATACCCATTCTTCATCTTCTAATAATTGACCTGTTGGATTACACTTTTTACAAGGACGATAACCATTTTCTATAGCTTCGTGATAGTCTCGATATATTGAAACATTTTCTTTATTAGGTAATTTAGCATTGCATGAAGGTTTACAGAATATCATTGTCGTCTTAACTGCATATACAAAATCATCATTCGCTAATTTATTGTTTGTTTTAATGTCTTGCCATCTTTTCTCAGTTAAATACATTGCCAAATTTATCACCTCAAAAATATCATAACATATAAAAATATCCTTATATTGCTATCTAATTATGAAAACGACTATTTATATTGAGTTTACAAATAAATTCATTTAAACTATCACCAAAGGAGATAGACGATGAAAATAATTTATCATGGTATTCTTAAGCATCTTAATAAACAACTCGATATTTATGCAAGTGATGAGGGTCTCATATTTGTAGGTTCTTTTGATAAAGAAAATGAAATACATCAGTTTATTTCAAATATAGATATTAAAGAAAATCAAGACAAAGTAAAACCATATATCGACCAATTGAATGAATATTTTAATGGCACAAGAAAAACTTTTGACTTAAAAATAGATATACAATCCACACCGTTTAACGAAACCGTGTGGCAAGCGTTGACCACAATACCATATGGAGAAACAATAACTTATTCAGATTTAACCAATAAAATTGATAAACCAAACGCAGTTAGAGCTGTTGCATCAGCAGTCGGTAAAAATCCATTAAACATTGTGATACCTTGCCATCGTGTTATAGGCAAAGACGGACAACTAAGAGGCTATAGAGGCGGACTTGAAATGAAGCAATCATTATTAGAATTAGAGTCAAGACACACCCATTTATCATAAATAATGTGGTGTGTTTTCTATTATCATTTCGTGTATGATAATAGTAAGAGATGATTGGGGGTTCAATATATGAGTAGTGATGATAATAGTAGGAAAGTCATTTTAGATTTAGCTGTTACATTAGATGGGCTTATAGAAGGCGAAAATGGCGAGATTGACTGGTGTATTATGGATCCTGAAATGAATTTTGATGATTTTTTAAATCAAGTCGATACAATCTTTTATGGAAGAAAAAGTTACAAAGCATGGGGAGATTTTCAACCGAGTTTAGAAGATTCAGAAGAAGACAAATTAATGTGGAAAAACATACATGCCAAAGAAAAGTATGTCTTTTCAAAGAAATTTAAGTTTGAAGATAAACATGTCAATGTTATTAAAGATAATATCGTAGAACATGTACATGAAATAAAAAGCAAGCCAGGTAAAGATATATGGTTATATGGTGGATCTAGCTTAATTACGACATTTGTAAATTATGGATTAGTAGATGAATATAGACTATCCATACATCCTATAGTTTTAGGAAAAGGAAAACCACTATTTATAGATATAGAAGATAGACAACAACTTAAACTAGTACATTCAAGAAAATTTAAATCAGGTGTTATACAATTAATTTATCATAATGAGTAGTAGTAGACATGTAAATGGGAAGTATACCTTAGCTGGAGATATACTTCCCATTTTTGGAAGATAAGCACTTTTATTGTTGAGTCGAGAATACGGATTCTCTTCAAGTATATAAATATACTTGATATATATAGCATAACGGTTTATTTAGAAAAGTGAAATTTGTGTTATGGATGATGACTTGTTGTGTGACAGTTGATGACATTCATTAAAGTACGAATCATTATTTTTTGATGTATATTTACACTGTAATAAGGGAATAGGTAAGTAAATAGATTGGATACAGTAAAGTTAATCATGAACTACAAATATGACGTATTGGAGTGGTTCTTATGCAAACAATGATTGTTTATTTTGTCGGCTGCTTTATCGGATTTATTGTACATCGTATATTTCAAACTGAAAGTATGTGGATGAATGTCGCTCAATTTTCAATATTTTTCGCATTTATGTATACATTTATTGGTAGATTTATGCCTTCTATTCGAAATTCACTTATTAAAATGGTTCCGAGTAGTATTCCAAATCCAAAAATGATTGTGTATGTAACAGGGTGGTTAGAATTTGTCATTGCGATAAGTGTGTTTATTCCTAAAGTTAATTTTGTATTCAGTGTGATTGGTATTATTTTATGCTTTGTTTTGTTCCCTGGTTATATGAAAGCACATGCTAAAAATATTACTATAGGTGGAAAAGTACCGATGAATATATATTTAAGAGCACTGTTGCAAATATTATTTATTGTTTCATTTATTATCATCTTTAAGCATGCCTAAGATGGGATATAGTGAAGTATTGATGGATAAGTTATGGTATAAAAGTGAAAATATTAAGAGGGGTTAAAATGGAACAAAATGCACTTGTAGGAAAATTACAAAAAAGAAGAAATGATTTAAGTGAATTAGAGAAGAGGGTACTGGATTTTATTTTGAATGATTATACGTCGATAGCTAATATGAATATCGATGATATTGCTGAAAAGTTGTTTGTGTCAACTGCAACTGTAAGTAGATGTTCTCAAAAATTAGGTTATCAAGGCTATAGAGAACTGAAATATGCATTATTACAAAATCAACCTGATTTAAATAAAGTAAACAATGTGCAAAGTTTTGATGTTGAAATGAATGATTTTATGAATGAAAATTTGGCGAACCTTCAGAATACAATGAATGAGATCAATATCCAAGATATAGAAAAAGCAGTAGCTTATATACGAGATGCACGTGTAATAGAAGTTATTAGTGTGGGAGCGAGTTTAGTAAACGGGATTGATTTAAGTAGAAAATTAACGTTTCTAGGTAAAGTAGCACATGCGCGAACGGATTGGGATGAATTAGAAGCGGTAACGCATAATTTAGATCAAGATAGTTTAGCAATTTGTATTAGTTCTAGTGGCGAAACCTCACATATTGTCCGTTATGCTGGTCAGTTAAGAGACAACAAAGTACCAATTATTTCTATTGTTAGTAATAGGCATTCCAAATTGGCGCAGCTATCGACCATAACTTTAATTGCTAAAACGAATAGTATCTATATTGGAAATGTAGATTTAAGTTCAAGGCACGCTGCTATGTTTATGATAGATTTTCTATTAATGATGTATGGTAAACAATTATAATGTAACGACATTCATAAGATGTAAGCGCGTCCAAAATGATTATATACTATTGATGCCCCTTTAATACATTTGTATATTTAAATTACATTAATGTATTAAAGGGGTGTTATTAAATATGAGTAAAAAGAAGAAGCAAAGTAATGTGTGGGATTTTCTTCAAAATATGGGGAAGACATTTATGCTTCCTGTAGCTTTATTAGCTTTTATGGGATTGATTTTAGGAATAGGGAGTTCATTTACAAGTGAGTCAATGATTGATGTCTTTCCATTTTTAGAGAATAACATGATACAGCTAGTATTGAAGTTTCTAGCAACAGTTGGGGGATTTGCTTTTACATATTTACCTGTACTATTTGCGATCGCTATACCAATCGGACTTGTTAAACATGAAAAAGGTGTAGCTGCATTCTCAGGGTTTGTAGGTTATACAGTTATGAATTTAACGATTAATTTCTATTTAACTGAGACGCATCAATTAGCCGATACAGATAAATTACAACAAGCTGGACAAAGTATGGTATTAGGTATTCAAACACTCGAAATGGGTGTGCTTGGTGGTATTATTTCTGGTCTTATCGTTTATAAATTACATAATAAATTTAGTTATACACAGTTACCTGACAGCTTTGCGTTCTTCTCAGGTTCAAGGTTTGTGCCAATTGTAACATCTCTCGTATTGGCAGTAGTTGGGTTAATTATACCGATTGTTTGGCCATTCTTCGGCATGATCATTGGAAGTGTTGGTGCACTAATTCAACATTCTGGTGTCTTTGGACCATTTTTATTCGGTGCTGGTGAAAGGTTATTATTACCATTCGGTTTACATCATATTTTAGTATCTATGGTTAGATTTACTGAAGTTGGTGGTCATTCTATTATTGAAGGTAAGGATGTATTTGGCGCATTAAATATTTTTTATGCGCAATTACAAAATAATTTACCAATATCTCCAAATGTAACAGCATTCTTATCACAAGGTAAGATGCCTACATTTATGTTTGGTTTACCTGCTGCAGCTTTAGCAATTTATCACGCAGCGCCTAAAGAGAATAGACATAAAATTAAAGGTCTCTTAATTTCAGGATTTGTAGCGACATTTGTTACAGGTATCACGGAACCAATTGAATTTTTATTTTTATTCATTAGTCCATTGCTTTGGATCTTCCATGTCATCATGACAGGTTTAGGATTTATGGTTATGAATATTCTAGGTGTGACAATTGGTAATACAGATGGCGGCGTACTAGACTTTCTAATATTTGGCGTCATGCAAGGTAGTTATACGAAATGGTGGCTTGTCATAATTGTTGGATTAATATGGTTTGTTATCTATTATTTAGTGTTCAAGACAGTTATTTTGAAATTCGACTTAAAAACACCAGGTAGAACTGTTGAAAAGAACGATAAAAATGAAAGTAATTCGACACAAAATCGTACAAATCAAACAGACGAAATGGCTTCTGATATGCTTCAAGCGATTGGCGGTTCTAGTAATATTATAAGCATCGATAACTGTATTACACGTTTAAGATTAGTGCTGGAAGATGCAGAAATTGTTGATGATGAAAAGCTAAAAGAACTTGGTGCATTAGGTGTCGTACATTTAGATAAACAAAATGTACAGATTATCATCGGAACGAGAGTAACAACTGTCCGAAAACAATTAGATGCCATTATTTAAGTTAAGAAGGGATTTTTGTAATGTATAATTTTGATAAGGTGATTGATAGAACAGGGACAAATTGTACTCAGTGGGATTATGTTCAAGACCGTTTTGGGCAAAGTGACTTGTTGCCATTCACAATTTCAGACACAGACTTCGCGCTACCACATACAATTATGGAACATTTAAATAATCGTATGAAGCATCCCATATTCGGTTATACGAGATGGAATCATGCAGACTTTAAATCAACCGTTACGAATTGGTATAAAAGCCGTTTTAATACGGAAATTAATGAAGATTGGATTTATTATACACCAACTGTGATATATGCAGTTTCGCAGTTAATTCATATGAAATCTAATTTGAATGATGGTGTAATCATTCAAACACCAGCATATGACGCATTTTATAATGTGATTAAAGAGAATCATCGTACAGTTGTAGAGAACCAACTTTTCTACGAAGATGGTTATTATACAATTGACTTTAAACAATTAGAGAGGCAATTAGCGAAACCTGAAAATAAAATTTTGTTATTATGTTCTCCACATAACCCAACAGGTAGAGTATGGACTGAAGATGAACTGACTACAATCATTAAACTATGTCATGAACACCATGTTTATATCATTTCTGATGAAATTCATATGGATATCGTTCGAAAGGGTAACAACCACATTCCAATACTGGATAAAAGTACAAATGATATAGCAATTGTGACAAGTGGAAGTAAGACTTTTAATTTTCCGGGTCTACTTTTTGCGTATACTTTAATTCCTAATAAAAAAGATGGGGATGCATTTTTAAATCATTTGAAAAAGCAAGATGGTTTATCATCACCAAGCATTATGGGGATGGAAGCTACGATAGCAGCATATGAAAAAGCGAGTGATTGGGTAGATGCTTTAAACGAATATTTAGATGACAATATACATGCAGTTCAATCATTCTTAAAAGAGCACATACCAGAAATAAAAGTTGTCTATCCAGAATCAACATATCTTATATGGTTAGATGTTTCAGATTTAAATATGACGATGGATGAATTGCAACATCGACTTATTAACATAGGCAAAGTTGCGATAATGGATGGACAAACATATGGCGGTAACGGTCAGCACTTTTTAAGATACAATATTGGATGCCCAAAGTCTAAAGTATTAGAAGGATTAGAGCGACTAAAGTTAAGTATTGAAACATAATATATTTATATCGAGTGATTATCTTTTTAAGCATTCAAGCATGTGCTATAATGTACTAATGTATATAGAGAGATGAGAATGTTAAGAGGTGAAAGATATGAGTATTCGTTCTGAACGAGTAGGCGAACAAATGAAAAAAGAATTAATGGATATCATCAACAATAAACTTAAAGATCCAAGAGTTGGATTTTTAACAATTACTGATGTAGAACTTCCAGGAGACTTATCACACGCTACAGTTTATTTAACTGTATTAGGTACTGATAAAGAAAAAGAAGATACATTTAAAGGTTTAGAAAAAGCAAAAGGCTTTATTAAATCAGAATTAGGTAATCGTATGAAATTACGTATTTTACCAGAATTACATTTTGAATATGATGAATCAATTGATTACGGTAATAAAATTGAACGCATGATTCAAGATTTAAATCGTAATGATTAATCCAAATTTAGGCTAAGACACTATAAGATGTCTTAGTCTTTTTTTGATTAGAGGGGCTGTAACTACCATTATTCTGAATTGTGGTGATAAGAAAGCTGTAACTACCATTATTCCGAATTGTGGTAATAAGAGCGACGCCCTCGTTAAGGACATTACTCGTAATTCTGTCCGTAAGCACCCTCGTTAGGGACATTTCTCAGAATTCTGTCTCTAACGCAATCGCATTTTTTATGAAATTGAGTTATTTCTTCTTTTTATGAATATTTTCATGTAAAATTAAAAAGAATAGAAACATTATGGAGGTCGTAAATTTGGATGGCATTCTAGCAATTCATAAGGAAGTTGGTATGACAAGTCATGACGTCGTATTTAAACTTCGTAAAATTTTAAAAACAAAAAAAGTTGGCCATACTGGAACTTTGGATCCTGAGGTAAGTGGTGTACTACCGATTTGTGTTGGAAAAGCGACGCGTGTGAGTGATTATGTGATGGAAAGTGGCAAATCATACAGAGCTGAAGTAACGATTGGTGTTAGTACAACGACTGAAGACCAAACTGGTGAGATTGTAGATCAGAAGCGTGTTGATCAAAATTTATGGGACAAAGATGAAATTATTGCGACTTTAAAACAATTAGAAGGTGACATTGAACAAATTCCACCTATGTATTCTGCTGTTAAAGTTAATGGTAAAAAATTATATGAATATGCTAGACAAAATATAGAAGTTGAACGTCCTGTCAGAAGGGTACATATTAACAGTATTGATTTAATTTCTGATATTATTTATGAGAATGATACTTGTAAGTTTGAAATTGAAGTTGAATGTGGCAAAGGGACATATATTAGAACGTTAGCAACTCAAATTGGTGCGTTACTAAATTATCCTGCACATATGTCTCATTTAATTAGATTGAAAAGTGGCGGTTTTACTTTAAATCAGGCTATTAAATTAGATGACTTAAGAGAAATTGTTGAGCAAGATAAGTTACAAGATGTGATTCTTCCATTAGAATATGGATTGAATGGTTTAACGAAAATTACCGTACATGATAAAAATATCGTAACGCGTATTCAGAACGGACAAAAAATAGAAAAATCTTTAATAGATGAAAGTAAACATGATGGCGAATTTGTTGTTTGGTATGAAGACAAAGCGATTGCTATTATGGATACTTATGATAAAAATGAAACACTTTATAAACCGAAAAAAGTTTTTCTTTAAAGGAGTATATAGATGGAAGTTATAGAAATTACACACCCAATTAAATCTAAACAATTTGTAAATGAAAATATTGCTTTAGCTATCGGTTTTTTTGATGGTATACATTTAGGTCATCAACAAGTTCTTAAAAAAATGATTAAAGTAGCTAAAGATAAACATTTAAAAAAAGCTGTTATGACATTTGATCCACACCCCTCAGTTGTCTTAAATCCTGAAAAGAAAAGAACAACGTATTTAACACCTATTGCAGATAAAATTGAAGCAATTGAAAAGTTAGGCGTAGATTACTGTTTCGTCGTTAACTTTTCTTCTACATTTGCAGATGTGTCTGCGGATGATTTTATTGACCAATATTTTATTCAAAATCATGTGAAAGCTGTTATTGCTGGTTATGATTTCAGTTTTGGTAAATATGGAAAAGGAAATATGGCATCATTACAAGAGAATGATTATCCATTTGATGTATTTGTCGTATCTAAGCAAACATTACATGAGGATGAAAAAATCTCAACTACGAATATTAGAACATCACTTGAATTAGGAGAAATAGAAGCTTGTAATTTAGCTTTAGGACGCCCATATGTTATTAAAGGTATGGTTGTTCAAGGCGAAAAAAGAGGGCGTACGATTGGTTTTCCTACAGCTAATGTTGAACCAAGCGATGACTATGTATTACCTAGAAAAGGTGTTTACGCTGTAACATTATTAATTAAATCAAGAGATAAGTCATATAAAGGTGTGTGTAACGTTGGTGTGAAACCAACATTCCATGATCCATCTGTTTCTCAAATAAGTATTGAAGTTAATATCTTTGATTTTGAAGAAAGTATATATGGTGAGCGTGTAGAAGTATATTGGCACCATTTTATTAGACCAGAACAAAAATTTGATGGCATAGATGCACTTGTTAATCAAATTAAGCAAGATAAAGAAGAAGCAAAAGCGTTATTATCACTTGAAAGAACATAAAGAGTTATGTATAATGATTTGAGTGCCTAATCCTTGGCTTATCGACACTCCGACGATCAGCTCAGGTTTACGGTGAATACAATTATAGGAGGGAAATTGACAATGGCAATTTCACAAGAAAGAAAAAACGAACTAATCGAACAATACCGCGTACATGAAACTGATACTGGTTCTCCAGAAGTACAAATCGCAGTTTTAACAGCAGAAATCACTGCTTTAAACGAACATTTACGTACTCACAAGAAAGACCATCATTCACGTCGTGGATTATTAAAAATGGTTGGTCGTCGTAAACATTTATTAACATATTTACGTGAAAATGATGTTCAACGTTACCGTGATTTAATTAAATCATTAGGATTACGTCGCTAATCGTAATTTCAATCGAAGGAAATCAATCAGATTTCTTTCGATTTTTTTATAAATAAATATAAAAAATATGTGTATAATGGTATGATATAAGAGATTAAGTGTATGAGAGGAGATTCATAAATGTCTCAAGAGAAGAAAGTCTTTAAGACAGAATGGGCAGGAAGTCCATTAATAATTGAAACAGGCCAATTAGCAAAACAAGCTAATGGTGCAGTATTAGTAAGATATGGGGATACAGTTGTATTATCAACAGCAACTGCATCAAAAGAACCTAGAAATGTAGACTTTTTCCCATTAATGGTTAACTATGAAGAAAAAATGTATGCTGCAGGAAAAATTCCTGGTGGCTTTAATAAACGTGAAGGTAGACCTGGTGAAGATGCTACTTTAACAAGTAGATTAATTGATAGACCAATTCGTCCATTATTCCCTAAAGGATACAGACATGATGTTCAAGTTATTTCTATCGTAATGAGTGTTGATCCAAACTGTTCACCAGAAATGGCAGCTATGATCGGTTCTTCAATGGCATTATCTGTATCAGATATTCCATTTGAAAGACCAATTGCAGGTGTAAACGTAGGATTAGTAGACGGCGAATTTGTTATCAATCCAGATGTTGAACAAAGAGAAGTTTCTTTATTGGATTTACAAGTAGCGGGTCATAAAGATGCGATTAACATGGTTGAAGCGGGTGCTAAAGAAGTAACTGAAGAAACAATGTTAAATGCTATTTTATTTGGTCATAAAGAAATTCAAAGATTAGTTGAATTCCAAGAAGCTATTATTGAAGATATTCAACCTGAAAAAGCTGAATTTATACCAGTTGAAATTGAAGCTTCATTTGAAGAAACAGTTCGTGCTAAAGCAGAAGCTTTAGATATTATTTCAGCAATCAGAACTGAAGAAAAACAACAAAGAGATATCAATATTTCTGCAGTTAAAGAAGAAGTTCTAAATGACTTTACTAATGAAGAAGATCCAGATAACGAAGAAGTTCTTAAAGATGTAAGTAAAGTATTAGATGCACTTGTAAAAGAAGAAGTGCGTCGTTTAATTACTGAAGATAAAGTAAGACCAGATGGACGTAATCCTGAAGAAATCAGACCTTTATCTTCTGAAGTTGGATTATTACCAAGAGCACATGGTTCAGGTTTATTTACACGTGGACAAACTCAAGCATTTTCAGTTGCGACTTTAGGTGCATTAGGTGAACACCAAATCATTGATGGTCTAGGTACAGAAGAACAAAAACGTTACATGCATCACTATAATTTCCCTAACTTCTCAGTTGGTGAAACAGGACCAGTAAGAGCGCCAGGACGTCGTGAAATTGGTCACGGTGCATTAGGTGAACGTGCATTATTACAAGTTATTCCAGATGAAAAAGAATTCCCTTATACAATAAGAGTTGTTTCTGAAGTACTTGAATCAAATGGTTCATCATCACAAGCTTCAATTTGTGGTTCAACTTTAGCATTAATGGATGCAGGTGTGCCAATTAAATCACCAGTTGCAGGTATTGCAATGGGCTTGATTACTAAAGATGACAACTACACAATTTTATCTGATATTCAAGGTATGGAAGATGCACTAGGTGATATGGACTTTAAAGTTGCAGGTACAGAAAAAGGTATCACTGCTATTCAAATGGATATTAAAATAGATGGTTTAAGTGAACAAATCTTAAAAGAAGCACTTGAGCAAGCAAGAATTGGTAGATTATATATCTTAAATCATATGCTTGAAACATTGAGAGAACCTAGAGAAGAACTTAGCCAATATGCACCTAAAATTGAAATTATGCATATTAAACCAGATAAAATTAGAGATGTTATTGGACCTGGTGGTAAGAAAATCAATGAAATCATTGATGAAACAGGTGTTAAATTAGATATCGAACAAGACGGTACAGTATTTATCGGATCTAAAGATAAAGAAATGATTGACCGTGCTAGACAAATTATTGAAGATATTACAAGAGAAGCTGAAGTCGGAGCAATTTATATGGCAACAGTTAAACGTATCGAAAAATTCGGTGCATTTGTTGAAATCTTCCCAGGTAAAGATGCACTTGTTCATATTTCTCAATTCTCTAACGAAAGAGTTAACAAAGTTGAAGATGTAGCTAAAATTGGCGACCAATTCTTAGTAAAAGTAACTGAAATTGACCGTCAAGGACGCGTAAACGCATCACGTAAAGTGTTGTTAAACGAAGAAAAAGAACAAAAATAATAAATGAAATGATTCAGATAGGGACATTGACAATCATTAAAATCTGAAATTTAAAGTGTCAACAAAGTCATAGATTTTGTTGGCATTTTTTATGAGTAAGTAGAATAAGAAGTTACATGACATATGTTAGTAGTGGTATAAATAAGGGTGTCGTTATTAGCGGTTCTGACAAAAGGTGCAAATACTGATACCGTTATTAGCAGTTTTGATACAAAGTGCAAATACTGCGATCATACATGTACATAATACTTCTCAATACTTATAATAAGAAAGCTTTTAATTTAATGATTGCTTCATATAAAATACTTTTATAACCGATACGCCTGAGGGAATCGTACAAGTCGAAGACTACAGGCTGAGACTGTACCCTAGGCAAGAGAGGTTATGAAAGTATGTATGTCTACTAATAAAGGGACATTGACGTGTCCCTATTTATTTTGAGGTGAATAAATATGGCTGATTTACAACGACTGAATAATGGAACGACTGTGATTTTTGAAGAAGTTCCAAACAGTGAAACAATTAGTGTAGGTGTTTATGTCAATACTGGAACGGGTGACGAAGGTGATTATCCTGAAGGTATTGCTCATTTTATGGAACACATGTTGTTTAAAGGTAGTGAACACTATACAAGACAGCAATTATCAAACGAATTTGATAAAATTGGCGGCTATAACAATGCATATACGACAAAAACGTATACGTGTTATTTCTGTAAAACATTAAAAAGATTTGAACATAAAGCAATTGATTTACTTATAGATATGGTTAAAAACCCGTTATTTCTTGAAGAAGAAATTGTTCGTGAGAAAAAAGTTATTTTAGAAGAAATTAAAATGATTGAAGATACACCAGAAGAATGGTTAATGGATAAATTGGAATATGAAATTTATAAAGACCAACCATTAGGACGAATGATCCTTGGTACGCCTGATAGTGTCAATCAAATTAATAGAGATACATTAGTTGATTTCCATAAAAAATATTATCAAAGTAATCGATTAATTGTTTCAGTTGCGGGTGCTTATAGCGAATCTATGAAAGAAATATTGCTTAAGCAATTATCTGATGACATTGAAATACCGCTTGATCAACAAGAACAAGACATGACTTTTATTGAGAAGAAAGAAACTTATTATAAAAATGAGCTAGAGCAAACGCATTTTATGAGAAGTTATGATGCACCAAGTTATAATGATGAACACTATTATGCAACGAATATATTGAACACGATTTTAGGCGAAACAATGAGCTCTAAATTGTTCCAAGTTCTAAGAGAAGAACATGGATTATGTTATAATGTTTACTCAGATTTCCAAAGTTTTCACAATGATGGCTTGCTGACAATTTATGTAGCAACTGATAAAGAAAATGTTGATGCATCTAGTGAACTTATTACTGAAGTGCTTGAGTCATTATTAAGTGATGGTATTACACAGAATGAATTAGATGATGCTAAAAGCCATATTATCACAAGCTTTTTAATGGCGTCTGAATCTAACCAAAATAAAATGACGAGAAATGCACGTTCAATCATGTTTCATAATGAATTAATTACGAATGAGCAGTTCGAGCACGATATTAATCAAATACAGTTAGCAGATATTAAATCAGCTACGAAAAGATTACTAGATGCACCTTATTCTGAGTTTATTTTGACAGAGAAATCATAAAGTTATGACCTGATATAAAAATTATTGTCTTCCTTAATTTAAAATATGTATAAGACTGTTGTATGTGCTTGTATAATCGATTATATAAATGGTATGATTAAATAAATATATTATGGACGGGACTACATTTAGGAGGAACAATTTTGAGTTTAATAAAAAAGAAAAATGATAAAATTCGTATCATACCACTCGGTGGTGTAGGAGAAATTGCAAAAAACATGTATATCGTTGAAGTGGACGAAGAAATGTTCATGTTAGACGCTGGTTTAATGTTTCCAGAAGATGAAATGTTAGGTGTAGACGTTGTTATACCAGACATACAATATGTTATTGAGAATAAAGATAAACTTAAAGGTATCTTTTTATCACACGGACATGAAGATTCTATCGGTGCTGTAAGTTATATACTTGAAAAGCTTGATGCACCAGTATACGGATCAAGATTGACGATCGCATTAGTTAAAGATCATATGAAAGCAAGAAAAATCAATAAAAAAGTACGTTATTATACAGTAAATAAAGATTCTGTCATGAGATTTAAAAACGTTAACGTGACATTCTTTAATACAACACATTCTATCCCAGATAGTTTAGGTGTATGTATCCATACATCATATGGTGCAATCGTTTATACTGGAGAATTTAAATTCGACCAAAGTTTACAAGGTGCCTATGCACCAGATATCGCTAAGATGACTGAAATTGGTCAAAATGGCGTATTTGCGTTGATAAGTGATTCAACAGAAGCGGAAAAGCCTGGCTATAACGTTCCTGAAAATGTAATCGAGAGTCATATGGTTGATGAATTTGCAAAAGCAAGCGGACGCATTATCGTGTCTTGTTATGCATCTAACTTTATTCGTATTCAACAAGTGTTGAATGCGGCTAGTAAATTAAACCGTAAAGTTTCATTCTTAGGACGTTCTTTAGAAAGTTCTTTCAATGTTGCACGTAAATTAGGATACTTTAATATTCCAGAAAATCTTTTAGTACCTGTGCATGACATTAGTAAATATCCTAAAAATGAATTAATTATTATTGCTACAGGTATGCAAGGTGAACCAATTGAAGCATTAGGTCAAATGGCTCAACAAAGACATCCTATTTTAAATATTTTAGAAGGCGATAATGTTTATATTTCTACAACAGCTTCTGCTAATATGGAAGTGATTATTGGTCAAACTTTAAATGAATTAGTTAAAGCTGGCGCACACATTATGCCTAATAACAAAAAAACACATGCATCTAGTCATGGTTGTATGGAAGAACTTAAAATGATGCTTAATTTAATGAAACCTGAATACTTCATTCCAGTACAAGGTGAATTTAAAATGCAAATCGCACATGCGAAATTAGCAGCTGAAACAGGCGTAGACCCTGAGAAAATTTTCTTACTAGAAAAAGGTGACGTTGTTAACTTTGATGGCGAAAAAATGATTGCTAATGAAAAAGTTACAGCTGGTAACGTATTAATTGACGGTATCGGTGTTGGAGATGTAGGTAATATTGTTTTAAGAGACAGACACTTATTAGCTGAAGATGGTATATTTATTGCTGTTGTAACTTTAGATCCTAAAAATAGAAAAATCGTTGGTGGACCTGAAATTCAATCACGTGGATTTGTTTATGTTAGAGAAAGTGAAGAATTATTAAATGACGCTTCAGAAAAAGTCCGTGAAATTGTTGAAGAAGGTTTACTTCAAAAGAAAATTGAATGGTCTGAAATGAAACAAAATATGCGTGATAAACTCGGTAAGTATCTATATGAACAAACGAAACGTCGCCCGATGATTATTCCAATTATTTCAGAAATCTAATGAATTGTTTTATGGATGATTTTTAACAGTCAAGAGATGAGACTAAATTCTATATCAATATAATGGATTTTTCCATCTCGGCAAAGATGAACAAATAATGTGTCTTACACGCTATTTGTTCATTAACTGCCTACATACTATATGAGGCTGAGACATCTATTTATGTCCCAGCCTCTTTTTGCATTATAGATAAGGAGGCTATTTCAAAAATGGTACAAAAGAAGAAGCCAGCAACACGTAAAAGAAAAACAACACGTGGCAAGAAAAAGCAAAAAGATAATACATTAAAATACGTCATACAGATGATTGTGTTGTTTTTACTCGTGTTAGGTATTTTTCAATTAGGATTTATAGGTTTAATGATTGATAGCTTCTTTCATTTCTTATTTGGATTCTCAAAATATTTCACCTATATACTGATAGCGATTATTTCACTATTAATAACAGTGAATGGTAAATTAAAATTCACAAGAAGAGTAAATGGATTGCTCGTCTTTCAAGTAGCATTGCTATTCATTATGCAGTTAGTATTATATTTCAAAGATCCATCGTTTAAAACGTTTAAGACAACCTTGAGTGAAACATATTCAAGTTTAGAACGAAATGCATTTTACTTTAACGGTGGTGGTTATATTGGTTATTATGCGTTTAATGTCATAAGCAAGCTTATTTCTGTCTTTGGATATAGTTTATTAACGATACTCGTTTTACTATCTAGTGTTATTTTAATCATGAAGAAAAGACATCGTGATATTACGAAATCAGCATTTGATATGGCACAAAGTAAAACTAAATCAAAAATGACAAATCTTGAACAAAAAAGAAAAGAGAAGGCGAAAGCTAAACAACTAGAAAAAGAGAAGCGTCAAAAAGAGCAGCCTAAAGACGTTTCACATTTAGAAGAAGTCGAACCAGTTCAAGAAATTTCTAAAAATGACCAACTACAAACTAATGAAGAAATTCCAATCTTTGAATCACAAGAAAAGTTAGCTGCTAAAAGAGCACAACAACCTAAACAAACGGTTCAAAAAGAGCATGAAAATCATGAACCTGAAATGAACGAGTCAACAATAGATGAAACTGAGAATTTAAATTATAAATTACCACCGATTACGATTTTAAACGACCCACCTAAATCACAATCAGTGTCTAAAAAGACTGTTCAAGAAAAAGGGAAACTACTTGAAGCTACATTAAGAAACTTTAATGTTGATGCGAAAGTGACTCAAATTAGGATTGGACCTGCTGTTACGCAATACGAAGTACAGCCAGCTCAAGGTGTGAAAGTAAATAAAATTGTTAATTTGAGTAATGATATTGCACTGAATTTAGCAGCAAAAGATATTAGAATTGAAGCACCTATTCCAGGTAAGTCGGCAGTTGGGATTGAAGTACCTAATGAACATATTTCAATGGTAACGCTGAAAGAAGTACTGAATGAGGCAAAACCAACATCAAATAAACTTGAAGTTGCTTTAGGAAGAGATATTTCAGGTGAACCGATTACTGCAGAATTAAACAAATTACCTCACTTACTCGTAGCAGGTGCTACAGGAAGTGGTAAATCAGTTTGTATTAACGGTATTATCACAAGTATATTAATGAATGCTAAGCCACATGAAGTAAAATTAATGCTTATTGATCCGAAGATGGTTGAATTAAATGTGTATAACGGGATACCACATTTATTAACACCAGTTGTTACAAATCCTCAAAAGGCAAATCAAGCATTACAAAAAATTGTATCCGAAATGGAAAAAAGATACGACTTGTTCCAACACGTTGGTGCAAGAAATATTGAAGGATATAATCAATTCATTGAACGTACGAATCAAGAAATGGAAGAAAAACAAGCACAATTACCTTATATAGTCGTCATTGTTGATGAACTTGCTGACTTAATGATGGTTGCTGGTAAAGATGTTGAATCATCCATTATGAGAATCGCACAACTTGCTCGTGCAGCAGGTATTCACTTAATTATTGCAACTCAAAGACCATCTGTTGATGTCATCACAGGTAGTATTAAAGCTAATATACCTTCTAGAATTGCATTTGCAGTAAGTTCTGCAACAGATTCTAGAACAATTTTAGATAGTGGTGGTGCTGAAAAATTACTAGGTAGAGGTGATATGCTATTCTTATCTAGAGATTCTTCAAAACCAACAAGAATACAAGGTGCATTTCTTTCTGATGGTGAAGTTGAATCAGTTGTCCAACATGTTGTTGGAGAACAAACAGCGAACTATGTTAAAGAGATGGAACCTGACGAACCAACTGAAACAAATGAAATGGAAAGTGAAGATGCTTTATATAAAGAAGCATATTTATTTGTTGTAGAAGAACAAAAAGCAAGTGCGAGTTTATTACAAAGAAGATTTAGAATAGGGTATAATAGGGCATCTAGGTTAATGGATGATTTGGAAAGTAATGGTGTTATTGGTCCTCAATCAGGTAGTAAACCTAGACAAGTATTGGTTGATATTTATCAAGACGAATAGGGGGATATTATGTCTACAAATGCAAGTACAAATTTCGTTAAAAATTGGATATTAGAAAAAATTCAAACAGCAGAACTTAAACCGGGAGATGCTATTCCGAATGAGTTTGAAATTAAAAAGTTGTTAAATATAAATTATGATGAAATCGAAAAAGCCATACATGAACTTGTCACGGAACAAATTTTATCTCAAAAAACAGGCGACGTAACAGTGGTGAAACCTACACAACCATATTATTATCCATTAGACGAATTAGTAAGTATTACAAAAATGATAGAAAAAAATGGTGAAGTTGCTGGAACTGAATTTATTAGTTTAGATGAAGAAGTTGCAACTTTAAAAGATATAGAAGTATTAAACTTAGAAAAAGATGCATATATTTCAGTAATTGAAAGAGTACGTACAGCTAATGGCGAGCCAGTCGTTTATTGTTTAGATAAAATTGCTACTGATTTATTTGCATGCAGTGACTACCGATCCAACTCATCTATTCTATCCGCAATTGAAAGTAAAGTAGAATTTAAAATAACACATGCTAATACATCTATAGAATCTATTAGTTATGAACCATATATTAGTGAAATACTGAATTCTGAACCAGATGATGCAATGATGTTATTAACACAAGTTCATTATAACGAACATGGTACACCTGTTCTTTATTCACTAAATTATTTTAAAAGCAGTCTTGTAAAGTTTCGAATTACAAGAAATAGGATATAATAAATATATATATAGAAACAAAGTAACAATTGTTGCTTTGTTTCTCTATATACATACATATAAGAGAGGTATCTATTATGATAACAACAGAACATATACAATTATCTTCAAATGACGTTTATGTGATACCAACTGAAAAATTTAAAACAACGACTATCGTTTTTAAATTTGTAGCACCATTAAACAGTGAGACGATTACATCTAGGTCAATTTTAAGTAAATTAATTACACGTGTTACAAAACAATACCAAACTGATAAAGAAATGAATAATTTGCTTGCGGACTTATATGGTGCGCATTTATTTAGCTATGTCAATAAACAAGCTAATAATCATATCATGACAATTGGTATTGAAATCGTAAATGAAAAGTATTTAAATAGTGAACTTCCACTGTTTGAGCAAGCCGTTAAATTATTGCATGAAGTGATTTTCAACCCACTTATTGAAAATGGAAAATTTAACGAAAAATATACGAAGCAAGAAAAATCTTTATTACATAAAAAATTAACTGCAATTGAAGACAACAAATCACAACGTGCATTTATTCAATTTATGAATCATATGTTTGAAGATGAGCCATATAAATATTTAGCTTCAGGTAGACTAGAAGATATTGATAATGTAACGTCTGAATCTTTAGTGAATACATATCATGATTTGTTACATGAGAATGCGATATCTACATATATTATTGGAAATGTTGAATTAGATGAAGTTAAATCATTGTGTCATGAATATTTTAATTTCGATCATAATAGTCAATTAGAGATCGAAACGACATTATTAAAAGATATTAGAGAAGTAAAAGAAATAGTAGATTATACAAAGATTGATCAAGCAAAATTAAATATGGGATATAGGTTCCCAATAACATTCCATTCTAAAGAATATTATTCGTTCTTAGTATTAAATATGTTACTTGGTGGAGATGCTTCTTCTATTTTATTTAGTGAAGTACGTGAAAAACAAAGTTTAGCATATTCAATACATTCTCAAATTGATGCAAGAAATGGATTCTTATATATAGTTGGTGGCATTTCTAAAGATAAAGTACATGTTGCTAAAGAAACAATTTTAAATATATTTAAAGATATTCAACAAGGTGAAATTGAAACAGAGCGACTGACTTTAGCGAAGAAAGTCTTAATCTCACACGCACGAGAAATGTTTGATAAGCAACGACAAATGATTGACTTATTGCATACACATGCCAGATATCAATCCGTTTATAACTATGATGAGTGGATTAAAGAAATTGAATCTATCACTATTGAAGACATTAAAAAGATCGCACAACTTGGACAATTAGATACAATATATATACTGACTGAAGGTGATAACAATGCGTAATCAATATTATAAGCAGATTGATGAAACTGTATTTGAAGAGACTTTAGAGAATGGTTTAAAAGTAGTAGTTATTCCGAAAGCAGGTTTTTCAAAGACTTTTGTGACATATACAACACATTTCGGTTCACTTGATCACACATTTAAGCCACATGGCAAAGATGATTTTGTAACTGTTCCGGACGGGGTTGCACACTTCTTAGAACATAAATTGTTCGAAAAAGAAGACGGGGATGTCTTTACAAGTTTCGCTGAAAATGATGCACAAGTTAATGCATTTACGACATTTGATAGAACAAGCTATTTATTTAGTGCGACAGGAAATGTACACGATAATATTATTCGTTTATTAAAGATGATTGAAAGCCCATATTTTACTGAGAAAACAGTAGAAAAAGAAAAAGGAATTATCGCTGAAGAAATTAAAATGTACCAAGAACAGCCGAATTATAAATTAATGTTCCAAACTTTAGGTGCACTCTATCATAATCATCCTGTACAAGTGGATATAGCTGGATCTGTTGAAAGTATTTATGATATTACGGCTGAAGATTTATATTTATCATATGAAACGTTTTACCATCCAGCAAATATGGTGTTAATCATTGTTGGAGATGTTGATCCTGAAGAGACTATACAATTAGTGCGTGAACATGAAGATAAAAGAAATATGCATGAAATGCCACCTATTACGAGAAAAACCATAGACGAACCGACATCTGTCCATACACCATATGTCGAAACGAAAATGGATATTGTGCAAGAGAAATCAATGTTGGCATATAAATTCAAGCCTAATACAATTTCTGATAAAGTTCGCGTCAAAAATGATATGGAAATGATGATTGCTTTAGATTTAATGTTTGGTGAACAAACTGAATTTTATCAATCAAATTTAGAAAAAGAAGTAATTGACGATACGTTTGGTTATCAATTTGCTAACGAAATGACATATAGTTATTTAATTCTAGCTGTGACAACTGATTACCATCATGAATTTAAAGAAGCGGTTAAAGCTGAACTTAAGAAATATATTGAAAATGGATTTGTTCCAGAAGAGTTAGAAAGAGTGAGAAAACAAACTTTAGGGGAAATTGTATCAAGTTTAAATTCTCCAGAATATATTGCGAATCAATATACTAAATTCTATTTCGAAGGTGTCGAACTATTTGAACTTGTAAACATTTTAGAATCTATAACAGTAGAAAGTGTACAAGAAACATTGGCTTCATTAATAGACTTTGATCATGTTGTAGAAAGTCGTTTGGTGAAACAAAATGGCTAGAACATTTATTGTTGGTGGTAGTGGTGACATTGGCTTATCGATTGTTGATGAATGTTTATCACTAGGGCATGAAGTGATACTGCATTATAATCAATCTAATATTAATGAACTCAAACAAAGGTATGCCGGACAACCTGTTACTTTTCTACAATTCGATTTAACAAACAAAGATAATTTACAATCCTTAACATCAATCGGACATATTGATCAATTAATATATGCAGCTGGGCAATCGTCATTTGGTGCGATTCAAGATTTTACAGATGATAATATTGATGTTCAATATAATTTGAATGTATATGCGCTCATAAAAATTGTTCAATTATTTGTTGATGATATTAGAAAGAGTGAAAATGGCAGAATAATCGTTATATCATCTATTTGGGGTGAGACTGGTGCAAGTTACGAAACAATCTATTCAACAATGAAAGCTGCTCAACTTGGTTTTGTTAAATCTTTAGCAAAAGAACTTGCTTTAACATCTATTACAGTAAATGCTATATGTCCAGGTGTCGTTCATGGTAAAATGACAGATGAACTTGATGAAATTACACAAACACAATTAAAAGATGAAATACCACAAGGTCGGTTTGTTCAAACTAAAGAAGTTGCGGCAACTGTGGGATATTTATTAAATCCATTATCTCAAAGTGTGACCGGTCAAGTACTTCGTGTAAACGGAGGATGGTATATTTAATATTGGGGTGGTTATTATGGAAGAAGTCATTAAAAAAGAATGGTACTTAGAATACGATATACAAGTAAATAGAGCAGGTTTATTAGGGGATATCTCTAGTTTGCTTGGTATATTAGGTATTAATATCATAACGATAAATGGTGTCGATCAAGGCCGAAGAGGGCTACTCATTAAGACAGATGATATGAATAAGGTTAAACGTTTTGAAAATATTGTTAAAGAAATTGATGATATCACAATTAAAAAATTACGTACACCAGGCTTAAGAGATCGATTAGCGGTAAGACATGGTAGATATATTAAACGAGATGTTGATGACAAAAAGACTTTTAGATTCGAAAGAAAAGATTTAGGTTTGCTAGTTGATTTTATGGCAGAACTGTTTAAAGAGAACCGTCATAAACTGATTGGTGTGAGAGGTATGCCAAGAGTAGGTAAAACTGAATCGGTTGTTGCCGCAAGTGTGTGTGCCCATAAAAAATGGTTGTTTATTAGTTCAACACTTATTAAGCAAACTGTAAGAAGCTCTTTATTAAAAGGTGAATATAGTGATGAAAATGTTTATATTATTGATGGGGCTGTAACGTCTAAACAAACCGACGAAAAGCATAAACAACTCGTTAGAGAAGTTATGAGTTTACCAACAATTAAAGTAGTAGAACATCCTGATTTATTTGTACAGCGCTCTGAATATAGCCTTGAAGATTTTGATTATATTATTGAACTAAGAGAAACAGAAGACCAAGAAATTACATATGAGCAATTAAATAAAAATGATTTATTTACAAATGACAATATGGCATTTGGAGATGGATTTGGATTTTTTGAATAAATTGTTTGAGGTGAATATATTTGAAATATATTGGAGAAACGTTAAGAAGTAAAAGAGAACAATTAGGGATGACTTTAGTTGAACTTGAAGAAAAAACAAAGATACAACGACCATTTTTAATGATGATTGAAAAGAATGAATTTGAAAATCTACCAAATCCCGATTATACAAGAGGTTTTATAACGAAATATGCTTCGGCAATCAATATGAGTGCACCAGAATTAATTGATAAACATCAAAGTGAGTTGCCTAAAACAGCACCTTCTGCTAAAGAAGCTTTTAGACAGCTTACGCAAGAAAAAAGAAGCCAAACTGAAATATCAGAGAATAAAATGGTAGCTAAACTCATAACACAAATGGTTACGTTCTTTGGTATATGTTTAATTGGATGGATATTATTAATAATTATCATTTAATTATATATAGTATTGATTTATAATAGTATTATTATGCAGTTGTAAGAAAAGAAGGAGAACGAATATGAATATTCCTAATCAATTAACAGTATTACGTGTTATTTTAATACCTGTATTTGTTTTATTTTTACTTGTAGATTTTAATATGGGTGACATGCATTTCTTATTTGGACAAGAAATGAGAATAGAACAATTTATAGCTGGTATTATATTTATTTTAGCTTCTGTTACAGATTGGTTTGATGGCTATTTAGCGAGAAAATGGGAACTTGTTACAAACATGGGGAAATTTTTAGACCCTCTAGCTGATAAATTATTAGTAGCGAGTGCATTAATTGCATTAGTAGAACTTGATAAAGTATCATCAGTTATTGCTATTATCATCATTGCTAGAGAATTTGCTGTAACAGGTCTAAGATTACTTCAAATTGAACAAAGCTTTGTAAGTGCAGCTGGTCAATTAGGTAAAATTAAAACGGCTGTCACTATGGTTGCAATCGTATTTATCCTATTACAAGAACCATTCTCTACTTTATGGCAAATTAATCTTGGGCAATGGCTCATGTATATTGCTACTTTCTTTACAATTCTATCTGGTATAGAGTATTTTTATCATGGTAGAGATGTATTTAAAGGATCAAAATAATAACAACATTTAACCTACAACATTTCGTTTGTAGGTTTTTCTGTAGGAGGCAAAAGTATGAAAGTTAGTATTTTAAGCGTAGGTACTGAAATTTTATTAGGACAAATTGCTAACACAAATGCACAGTTTATATCAAAAGTACTTAATGAACTCGGTGCAAGTGTGATGAGACACGTTGCTGTAGGCGATAATCCTGGAAGATTAGAACGTACTTTTAAAGAAGAATTAGCGCATCATGACGTTGTGATTTTAACAGGCGGTTTAGGACCAACGAAAGATGATTTAACAAAACAAACTGTTGGTAAAGTATTAGGTAAATCGCTAGAAACAAATAAACAAGCTATGGATCAGATTGAACAATATTTTAAAAATGCAAACCGTACGATGACACCTAACAATAGACAACAAGCACTTGTTATTGAAGGTAGTGAAGTACTTAAAAATGACTTTGGTATGGCACCAGGCATGTATTTAGAAGTGGATGACAAAAAAGTCGTATTATTACCTGGTCCGCCGAAAGAACTTCAACCAATGGTCAATCAATATCTTGTACCTTTCTTCTTAAATGAAGAACGTGTCATCTTTTCAGAGTCGTTGAAATTTATGGGTATTGGTGAATCTAGTTTGGAAACAGAGTTGATTGACTTAATAGATAATCAATCCAATCCTACAATTGCACCACTTGCTGGTCAACATGAAGTATCACTTCGTATTACAGCTAACGCGAATACTAAACAACAAGCGATAGATTTAATCCAGCCTGTTAAAACAGAAATATTAAATAGAATCGGCGAATTTTATTACGGTAGTGATGATTTAACAGTTGAAGATGCTGTATTTAATGAATTAGACCAACCACTTGTTATCTATGATGGCATTACAGATGGCGTATTAAATGCGCGACTTAAGCTTTCTAAAGACAGCAAACAATATTTAAAATCATATCTCTTACAAAATTCATGGACTGATGAAATGTTGAATATTAGGCAAGATGATTCAATTGAACAAATTGCTAATAAGTTAAAATCAACATTTAATGTAGAAAGTGTTATCGTTTTAAAACAAGATCATAAAGAATCAACAGTATATATTTCACATATGCAAAAAAGGGAAAAATTTATTTCGTCATTAAGTCAATCATATGCTGGAAGACGTGATAGAATAAGCAATATAGCACTTATAAAGTTTTTGAACCAATTAAGGTAACTTGCAATAATTCATAAAATCGGTACTTATGTTCGCTTAATTTTAAAAAATGCGTACAAAAACACGAACAAATATTCGCTTTATGCTTGCAATTTAGAATAAAAGCATTTATAGTAATAATAGCTAATTAAACAAGTAAATTCATTTTATATATAGGAGGTTATCGCGTGAACGAACGTCAAAAAGCACTCGATACAGTAATTAAGAATATGGAAAAATCCTTTGGTAAAGGGGCAGTAATGAAGCTAGGGGATAATACAAGTAGAGAAGTATCAGCAGTTTCTAGTGGCTCAATCACACTTGATAAAGCATTAGGTGTGGGTGGTTACCCTAAAGGACGTATCATTGAAATATATGGTCCAGAAAGTTCTGGTAAAACAACAGTAGCTTTACACGCTATCGCTGAAGCACAAAGACAAGGTGGCGTAGCTGCTTTTATTGATGCTGAGCACGCACTAGATCCTGTTTATGCTAAAAACTTAGGCGTAGATATTGATAACCTATATTTATCACAACCTGACCACGGTGAACAAGGTTTAGAGATTGCAGAAGCATTTGTTCGTAGTGGTGCAGTTGATATTGTTATTGTCGACTCAGTAGCTGCATTAACACCTAAAGCTGAAATTGAAGGTGAAATGGGAGATACACACGTTGGCTTACAAGCAAGATTAATGAGTCAAGCTTTACGTAAATTATCAGGTGCTATTTCTAAATCAAATACAACAGCTATCTTTATCAACCAAATTCGTGAAAAAGTTGGCGTTATGTTCGGTAATCCTGAGGTAACACCAGGTGGACGTGCGTTGAAATTCTATAGTTCTGTTCGTTTAGAAGTACGTCGTGCTGAACAATTGAAACAAGGTCAAGAAGTAGTGGGTAACCGTACTAAAATTAAAGTTGTTAAAAACAAAGTTGCGCCTCCATTTAGAGTAGCAGAAGTTGATATTATGTACGGTGAAGGTATTTCACGTGAAGGTGAATTAATCGACTTAGCAGTTGAATTTGATATTGTAGATAAATCAGGTGCTTGGTATTCATATAACGGAGAACGTATGGGTCAAGGTAAAGAAAACGTTAAGACTTACTTAAAAGAAAACCCAGCTATTATTGAAGAAATTGATGGAATCTTAAGAGATCAATTAGGCTTTAACGGTAAGAAGAAAGAAGAAGCTAAAAAAGAAGAAAAACCTAATGAGCCTGAACAAGAAACTTTATTAGACTAAATAGTATTTTGTCATTAAATTAAACATTCTATAGATTACGTTTCATTGTGTAATCTATAGAATGTTTTTTTATAAAAAATAGAATTAAAAATTAAAGTCCATGTCCTTGACACTTGTACAAATTTAAACGTACAATTGAGTTGTATGATTCCATAGTTTCATTTAATCATATTTTTGTATATATAAGACGTAGAACCTAGATAGAAGGAGGTGTTTATGTGGACTTATTAACCCTCTTACTCATTTTGCTAGGAGTTATTCTAGGTGTTGTTGTAGGATACTTTTTCGCACATAATAGCTTAACGAAAAAGCAAGATCAAGCTCGTCAGTCTGCTCACTATATTATAAGTGAAGCTAATAAAGAAGCTGAGAGTCTTAAGAAAGAAAAGTTGATTGAAGCAAAAGAAGAAAATCAACAAATTAGAGATCATCTTGATAGTGAAATTAGAGAGAGAAGAAGTGACCTACAAAAGCAAGAAGCAAGATTACTTCAAAAAGAAGAAAATTTAGAGCGCAAATCTGATCTTTTAGACAAAAAAGATGAAATTCTAGAAAACAAAGAAGCTAAAATTGAAGAGCGACAACAACAGGTAGATGCAAAAGAGAGTAATGTTCAAGAAATAATAATGAAACATGAACAAGAACTAGAACGCATCTCCGGACTCACACGTGAAGAAGCTCGTAAAGAGCAATTCTCACAAGTAGAAGATGAACTGTCACATGATATTGCTGTACTTGTAAAAGAAAAAGAAAGAGAACTAAAAGCAAATGTCGATAAAAAAGCTAAAGAACTGTTGTCTATTACTGTACAAAGATTAGCAGCAGATCATACTTCAGAATCGACTGTATCGGTAGTTAATTTACCAAATGATGAGATGAAAGGACGTATTATCGGTCGTGAAGGTCGTAATATTCGTACTTTAGAAACATTAACAGGTGTAGATTTAATTATAGACGATACACCAGAAGCGGTTATTTTATCTGGATTTGATCCAATTCGAAGAGAAATCGCTAAGACAGCCTTAACTAATTTAGTATCTGATGGACGTATCCATCCAGGTAGAATTGAAGATATGGTTGAAAAAGCGAGAAGAGAAGTGGATGACCTAATGAGAGAATCAGGTGAACAAGCGACATTTGAATTAGGTATTCATAACTTACACCCAGAATTGGTTAAAATTTTAGGACGTATGAAATATCGTACAAGTTATGGCCAAAGTGTACTGAAACACTCAGTAGAAGTTGCACAACTTTCAGGAATGTTAGCAGCTGAACTAGGTGAAGATGTTACTTTAGCAAAACGTGCAGGTTTATTACATGATATTGGTAAAGCTATTGATCACGAAGTTGAAGGTAGCCATGTTGAAATAGGGGTAGAACTTGCAAAGAAATATCATGAACATGATACAGTCATAAATGCAATACACTCACATCATGGGGATGTAGAACCAACATCAGTTATTTCTATACTGGTAGCAGCAGCAGATGCATTAAGTGCTGCAAGACCTGGAGCTAGACGAGAAACTTTAGAAAATTATGTGAAACGTTTAGAAAGATTAGAAGAAATATCAGAAGGTTATCAAGGTGTTGAAAAAGCATTCGCAATACAAGCAGGTAGAGAGATTAGAGTAATCGTTTCTCCTGAAGATATTGACGACTTGAAAGCACATAGAATAGCTAGAGATATTAAAGATCAAATTGAAGGCGAATTACAATATCCAGGGCATATTAAGGTGACAGTTGTCCGGGAAATGAGAGCTACTGAATACGCTAAGTAGAAGAGTTCTCAAATTTTAAAAACCCTAACCGAATGCGGTTAGGGTTTTTTATGTTGTTATCAAAATAACTTTTGAACAATACAAAATTGTAGTATAATATATATGTATAATATGGAAGTGAAAAAATATTTAATGTAATTTAAACTGAAAACGATAAAACCATTCATAGTAGATTTATATAAAGTGAGGTGTGATATATGAATAATGACTACGTAACTAGAGCAGAATTTCAAATGCTAGAAAAACATATGAACACAAGATTTGATTTAATAGAAAGCTCTTTAAGAGAAGTAAAAAACGAATTGAAGAATGATATTAAAAGTGAAAGTCATCAAAGAATGATAGAATCTGAATCATTAAAAGAAGATATTATCAATTTAGTAGATCAAAAAATTAGCGCCAACATTAGTAATATGAAAGACGCTCAAAATAAATGGTTTATAGCAACCATACTCGTCGTACGGCTTTGTCAAATTAAGTGTGTAAGTTATTCAAGATACTTAATAACTCTATCTTTAATTTGATCATGTAAAAGAAGCTGGTTCATAACCAT